>NZ_CP016207.1:0-247188 GCF_001683375.1 Streptococcus sp. oral taxon 064
CTTGCCAATCTGACCACCTATCACCTCACTAGAAGAAAGGCCCAAAACAAAGATAGCTCCTTGCTTCAAATTAGCTTTGTCTATTACATCTTCTACAATCTGGCTTGTTGCTCTTTGAATGTCTTTTTCCTTCATACTTGATACCTCTTTTGTCACTATCTATCATATCTTTTTTTACTGATTTTATCAAGGCCAACTAATCATTCTGAATTTTAAAAGCAAAACTCCCAGAATAGACTGGGAGTTAGCTAATTACTATTTTATTAATGTATATTTCAACTATCGTCCCTTTTGAAGGTACAGAATTGATCTTCATCTGATAATTGTCTCCAAAATGAAGTTTGAGTCGTTGGTCGACATTTTGAAGACCAACTCCCCCACGTTTGAGCTGACTTTGACTACTATCGCCAGCAGCTTGGAAACCAACACCATCATCCTCAATGCGGATGACAAGCCCTGTATCCTGTCTCTGAACAGAAACTTTAATATGACCCTGACCTTCCTTCTCCTTGATGCCATGGTAAAGAGCATTTTCTACAAGAGGTTGCAACACCAACTTGGGTAAGACTAGGTTACCAAAAGCAGGATCTTCATCAATCTCATACTCCAGCTTATCCCCATAGCGTTGTTTTTGGATAAAGAGGTACTGGCGGACATGATTGATTTCATCAGAAAGAGAAATCAAATCCTTTCCTTGATTGAGCGCCAAGCGGAAATAGGTTGCCAAGGACTTGGTCACCTGAACCACTCGCTGACTATCCTGAAACTCAGCCATCCAGATGATAGTGTCCAAAGTATTATAGAGGAAATGGGGGTTAATCTGGCTCGACAGTGCTTGAAGTTCATACTGCCGGGTCGCTTCTTCCTGCCTGCGAATAGCTGCCATCAACTGATCAATCTGATCCAACATGGTATTAAACTGGCGAGTCACTTCTTTCAGTTCATAGGCGCCAGCTTCCTTAGCACGAAGATTTTGTGTGCCAGAAGCAATTTTCAGCATGGTTTCTCTCAGGTCCTTCAAAGGCGCAATCCAGCGTTTAAGACTGAACCACACCAAGCAGAGACAGGCAAGAAGAGATAAGGCACTAGCAACAAGCAAGGTCCACATGAGTTGACTCCGAACCTGGTCTAACTTCTCCAACGAAGACACGCCTATAACCGTCCAATCAGTTCCTGCAATCTGTTCCTGACTGACATAGGATTGGTGGTTTGGAGTATAACCCTGCCCTGTCTCAATATAGAGTTTCATGGCCTCCATTTCGCTAGACGAACTATAAACTGTGTGTTTAGGATGGTAAACAAATTCATGCTTTTCATTGATGATAAAGGCAAAACCCTGCTGGCCCAACTGAAGTTGATTAAGATAGGCTTCCAGAGTTTCATAAGAAATATCCAAACGAAGCACGCCCAAATTAGCTCCCTTTGCATCAACAAGCTCCTGAGTGACAGAAATAACCCACTGACTATCCGATTTACGAGCTGGGGTTAAAACTGGCTTAGCTCCCTGATGAATAGCCTTTTGATACCAATCCTCAGCCATCATATCAGAGGAGGTTTTCATTTGCACACTGTCATCAGTGGAAATAACCTGACCGGATTTGGTGACCAGTACCACCGTTTTCAAGTCCTGGTCTGCCTTTAAGATGGTCAAAAATAGATTTCGGATTTCCTCAACCTTGTCTTGACTGGGATTCTCAGCATAGGATAAGACATCCGTCTGCTGGGTCAAACTGGTCGAGGTGGTTTCTAATTTTTTGATATAAGACTGGATAAAGTGGCTAGTTTGACTGATAGTCGTTTGGCTATTTCCCTCAATGGTAGCCTCAATGGCTGAAGAACTAGATTGATAGTAGAAAGTCCCAACCACAGCCAGGAGAATGAGAAATACTAGAAAGATGGAAATAACCATTCTGACTAGGAGAGTAGAACGTTTCATTGACCTTCCCCCTTCTTAAACTGACGAGGTGTCACACCTGCAATCTGTTTAAAACGTTGGGTAAAGTAGTTCATATCTTCAAAACCAACCTTTTCTGCAATCTCATAAATCTTTAAATCCGTTGTCAAGAGCAAAAGCTTGGCTAGTTTGACACGTTCTCGCACCAAATAATCCTGAAAAGGTAAGCCCAACTCTTTCTTAATCAAAGAACTCAGATAGGTCGGGCTAAAACCCAAGTCACTGGCCAAAGACTTTAAACTAAATTGGCTGTCATCAAGATGAGACTGGATTTTCTGGGCCAGGTTTCCTTCAAACTTATCGGTTAATAAATCTTGTAACTGCTCTTTCTTTTCTTCCTGATCTAGTTTTTGCTTGATTTTCCCCAACATTTCCTCAATATCCTGACGAGAAAAGGGTTTGAGCAGGTAGTCATCGACACCGAGTTTGACAGCAGACAAGGCATAATCAAAATCATCGTAACCCGTTAAAAAGACCAAATGCACTTGTGGATAGGCTTCTCGTACCAGACTGGCCAACTGGATGCCATTTAGCTGAGGCATGTTGATATCGGTTAAAATGATGTCTGGCACCTGCTTTTGAATTAAGTCCCAAGCCTGTCTTCCATTTTCAGCCTGACCGATGATTTCCATATCGTAGGCTGCTACATTGACCAGTTTGGTCAAACCTTGTCTTATCAGATATTCATCTTCTACGATTAAGATTGTGTAGGTCATGCTTCTCTCCTTTGTCACTTACTAGTATCAGTATAGCAAAATTCTCCTCTAACTGCTTAGGAAAGCCTTCTTATACTCAATGAGAATCAAAATGCAAACTAGGAAGCTAGCCACAGGTTGCTCAAAGTACAGCTTTGAGGTTGCAGATAAAACTGACGAAGTCAGCTCAAAACACTGTTTTGAGGTTGTAGACGAAGTCAGTAACTATACGTACGGGTACGGTAAGGCGACACTGACGTGGTTTGAAGAGATTTTCGACGAGTATTAATCAACATAATCTAGTAAATAGGCATAACCTTTTTCTGCCATTTGGTCTTTGGGAATAAAGCGGATAGAAAGACTATTGATACAGTAGCGCAAGCCACCCTTGTCCTGAGGCCCATCTGTAAAGACATGACCAAGGTGAGAATCTCCAACTCGGCTTCTCACTTCCATGCGTGTCATATTGTAGGACTTATCTTCTTTGTAGGTAGCAACATCTGGGCTGATGGGTTGGGTGAAACTAGGCCAGCCACAACCAGACTCAAACTTGTCTTTTGATGAAAAGAGGGGTTCGCCAGTTGCCACATCCACATAGATACCAGATTCGAATTTATCCCAGTAGCGGTTTGAAAAAGCTCGTTCTGTTTGATTTTTCTGGGTAACTGCATACTCCTCAGGTGACAAGGTCTTTTTCAATTCCTCATCACTTGGTTTAGGATATTTGCTGGCATCGATGACGGGATAGGCGGCCTGATTGACATTGATATGACAGTAGCCATTTGGATTTTTCTTGAGGTAGTCTTGGTGATAATCCTCCGCCACCACAAAATTCTTCAAGTTTTCCTTTTCAACTGCCAGAGGTTGGTCATATTTCTTAGCAACTTCATCAAAGACTTGGTTGATTACCTCCAAATCCTTGTCATCTGTGTAATAAACGCCAGTACGATACTGGGTCCCCACATCATTTCCTTGTTTATTTTTGCTGGTTGGATTGATAATGCGGAAGTAATGAAGCAGGATCTCCTTGAGGGAAATTTGATTGGCGTCGTAAGTGACATGGACGGTTTCCGCATGACCTGTTTGGTTAATCAATTCGTACTTGGTTGTTTCCCCTCTACCGTTTGCATAGCCAGAAACGGCATCTGTCACTCCAGGCACGCGTGAGAAGTATTCCTCCACTCCCCAGAAACATCCTCCAGCTAGATAAATTTCGTGCAAGTCTGCGTCTTTACTCACTTCTGTTTTTTTCACTGTTTTTGCTCCTTGGCTAACGGATGCTTTCTCAATTTGCGAGCTATCTGTCTGCCCTGCATTTCGCATCAATAGAAAATAGAAACCGGTTAGGACTAGGAGAATGACCCCTGCCAAGACAAAAAGTTTTACTTTATCATTCATAGCCTTTCTCTACCCCATTTCTTTCAATTCTTTTAAAATCATATCCTTATCCATAAAACCTGGTTGCGTTTTGACCAGCTTGCCTTCCTTGTCTATAAAGGCTTGAGTCGGATAAGAACGGACACCATAACTTTCCAAGAGTTTACCTGATGGATCAATTAAAACTGGAAAATTTTTATAATCCAATCCCTTGTACCAATTCTTAAAGTCCGCTTCTGCTTGTTCACCTTTGTGTCCAGGAGAGACCACTGTCAAAACTACATAGTCATCACCAGCATCCTTAGCGATTTCATCCGTATCTGGAAGGCTAGCTAGACAGATGGAACACCAAGAAGCCCAGAATTTAAGATAGACTTTCTTGCCCTTGTAATCAGATAAACGATAGGTCTTACCATCTACTCCCATCAGTTCAAAATCAGCGACTTCCTGACCTTTAGTCGCAGTTTGTGAACTAACTTGTTCTGTTTTGGATTGCTCCTTCATAGTAGACTCGTCTGACGTGTTTTTAGCCGAACAGGCTACCAAGCAACAAATTGAGCCTACTCCAAGGAGACATGTTTGCCATTTTTTCATTTCTTTTTCCTCTCTATTCAAATAATGTAGTCAAAATGGAAGCATTTCCCAAAAGCACCAAGATTCCCATCAGGATAATGAGGAAACCACCCACTTTTTTGAGGATTCCGAGGTAAGGATGCAGTTTTCGGAAATGTTTCAAAACATAGCTGGAGGCGAGAGCTAGAACTAAAAATGGTAGCGCCAAACCCAGCGTGTAAACCAACATGAGACCAGCTCCCTGCCAAGCACCTGAGCCACCTGAAGCCGCTAAGGCCAAAACAGACCCCAGAACCGGCCCTACACATGGCGTCCAAGCAAAACTAAAGGTCAACCCCAGTAAAAATGCCTGACTATAGCCGTTAGCGTTTTGATCCTGTCTCTTTAATTGTAGCCTTCTTTCCTTGTAGAGCCCCTGCAAATGTAGGACTTCCATCTGGTGTAAGCCCAAGAGAATAATAACCGCACCCGTCACATACTGAAACCAAGAAGCATACAGCAAATTGCCTAAAAAACCAGCTCCATAACCCAGTAAGATAAAGATAAAAGAAATCCCCGCTATAAAGGCCAAAGTTCGCAATAAACTAACAAGTGAGATTGAAAATTTTCCACTAGAAGCCTGAGCATCATTCTTATCATCCAATAAGACTCCTGCATAGACTGGCAACAAGGGTAAAATACAAGGAGAAAAGAAGGAAAGAATTCCAGCAAGAAAAACACTGATAAAAAAGATTACATTATCCATATCTTTTCACCCTTCTTTTTTTGATAAATCTATTATAATTCCCAACTCTAAGAAAAAACAGGGACAATGATAGGGGAAAATAGGAATTTAATCAGGTTATTTAGAAACCTTGCACAAAAAAAGCCAGACAAGGTCTGACTTTGGTAGTTACAGAAAAGAAAATCACCTGTCTACCCTACTTATCTGGTAATAAATAAGGTCCGCAACGTAGTCTTTTCTCTCCACACCATTGGCAATGGTTTTTAGATAGGACATTCCCGCTTTTTCCATCACACGGCCTGAAGCTAGGTTGAGACTGGCGTAACGAGCTCTGACTTTTTGAAAACCTGCTTGAGTAAAACAAAAATCTAACACAGCTTTCAAGGCCTCTGTCATCATACCTCGGCCCCAAAAATTTTTTCCTAAAACATACCCAATTTCACAACTTAAATCTTCCTCGTGCATTTCAATGATGCTGATATCTCCTATCACATGCTCTGGGTTCTCTTTGAGACAAATAGCCCATTTGTAATAGTTGGGATTGTTATAGGATGCAACCCAATTTCGAATCGAGTTCCGAGTCACCTCGACATCAGGATGAGGATCCCAAGTAACATAGGTCAGATTCTCAGCAGACGAAGCCCAATTTTGAAACATGGCTTCCGCATCACTCTCCACAAATCTTCTTTAAATCAAACGGTCTGTCTGTAATACTTGCGTACCAATAGATTTCATGATGTTACCTCACTTTCTATCCTTGGAATTAGGTTTATACTTCCATTGCTCTGCCTTACTTCTCTATTCAAGACTAGAAGCGAAGAAGGTCCCCTCGGACCTTCCTCGTTTTCTCATTTCTAGGCTCAGGGTAAAAAGACTATACTCAGTAACAGCTAGGAAACAAGTGTTTTATCTACTCCCATGACGCAGTCGCTGTCTGGTTTGAAATGCGCTTTACCAAGCTTTTTCAAACCTAGTCATCGTTGCGGGGGGGAGACAAGGAAAATCGAACTCTTCGAGTTACCAAATCTGCCTCGCTTTCTCATTTCTAGACTCGGGCTAAAAAAGTTCCCCGGACCTTCCTCGCTTTCTCGTTTCCAGGCTCTGGGTAAAAACCTCCACTGGAGGTTTTTACTCCCAAAAGTCATCAAATACGGTGATTGGTAGGTGACGTTTGTGTTGGCCTTTGTGCCACCAGTTTTCGATAGTTGCTTGGGCTTCTGGGCTGATGGTTTTACCTTCGAGGTAGTCATCAATTTCATTGTATGTGACTCCCAAGGCTACTTCGTCTGCAATACCTGGTTTTTCTTCTTCCAAATCTGCTGTTGGGATTTTTTCATAAAGGGCTGGGTCTGCACCAAGTTCCTTCAAGAGTTGTTTTCCTTGGCGTTTATTGAGGCGGTAAAGAGGGAGAATGTCTGCACCACCATCACCAAACTTGGTAAAAAAGCCTGTGATATTTTCCGCAGCATGGTCTGTTCCAATGACGGCTCCGCTATGGGCACCCGCAAGGGCATAATGGGCAATCATACGACTACGAGCCTTAATATTGCCCTTGTTGAAGTCTGAAACAGGACTTCCTGTCGCTTCAACTGCTGCTGTCATAGCATCAGCTGATTCCTTGATATTTACAACTAGACTGACATCTGGCTGGATGAAAGCAAGAGCTTTTTGAGCATCTGCCTCATCTGCCTGCACGCCATATGGCAGGCGGACAGCAATAAATTGGTAGCTGTCATCTCCTGTCTCTGCTCGCATTTCTTCCATAGCTAATTGCGCCAAGCGCCCTGCCAAGGTTGAGTCTTGTCCTCCAGAAATCCCTAGTACAAAGGTTTTAAGGAAGGGGTGTTTTTTCAAGTATCTTTTTAAGAAGTCAATCGAACGACGAATTTCTTCCTGGGCATCAATCACTTGTTTGACGCCCAGTTGCTGGATAATGGTCTCTTGCAAACTCATTCTTCTTCTCCTTCACCAAGGGCTTCCTTGCGCATCTTGTCAATCAAGTCCATCTTATCTTGCCAAATATCACGCGCCAAATCTACTGGATAGTGCTGTGGATTGAGTACCCGTTTGTACTCATCCCAAAGCTTGTCAAATTCCTTGCGAGCATAGGCCTGAATTTCTGTTAAACTAGGCAAGTTGTAAACTAATGTTCCTGCTTTGAAAATATCCACCAAGAGAGGAACAGCATCAAAGTTTCGAACGGTCTTTTTGATGTAGGTATAGGTCGGATGAAACATCTTGATTTCTGTCATGCCGCTCACATCCACACCATCATAAGTAATGTAGTCACCTTCTGACTTGCCTTTTTCACGACTGGTAATGCGCCATACTTGCTTCTTACCTGGTGTCGATACTTTTTCAGCATTGCTTGAAAGCTTGATGGTATTGCGCATCTGACCATTCTCATCTTCGATAGCCACAATCTTATATACTGCTCCAAGAGCTGGCTGGTCATAGGCTGTAATCAGCTTGGTACCCACCCCCCAAACGTCAATCTTAGCGTGTTGCATTTTGAGGTTAAGGATAGTATTTTCATCGAGGTCATTGGAAGCGTAAATTTTGGCATCTGGATATCCAGCCTCATCTAACTGTTGGCGAACTTTCTTGGAAATATAGGCTATATCCCCTGAGTCGATACGAACGCCTTTAAAATTGATCTTATCACCTAACTCACGCGCCACCTGAATAGCAGCCGGCACACCGATACGCAAAGTGTCATAAGTATCTACTAGAAAGACACAGTCTCGATGGGTTGACGCATAGGCCTTAAAGGCCTTATAGTCGTTTCCATAAACCTGTACCAAGGCATGAGCATGAGTCCCCAATACTGGAATACCAAAGAGCTTCCCTGCTCGCACATTGCTAGTCCCGTTGGCCCCACCAATCACGGCTGCGCGTGTTCCCCAGATAGCTGCATCCATTTCTTGCGCACGACGTGTCCCGAATTCCATCAAAGGCTCATCTTCAATGACTGAACGAATACGTGCTGCCTTGGTCGCTATCAAGGTTTGAAAGTTAACGATGTTTAAAAGAGCCGTTTCGACCAATTGGCATTGGGCTAGAGGTCCTTCCACCTGCACAATCGGCTCATTAGCAAAAACCAAGTCCCCTTCCTGAGCAGAACGAACCGTTAGTTCTAACTTGAGATTTCGTAGGTAATCCAAGAATTCTCCATGATACCCAAGCGACTCCAAGTAGTCAATATCGCTATCTGAAAAGCGTAAGTCTTCAAGATAATGTACAATTCTTTCCAAACCAGCAAAAACCGCATAGCCGTTATTAAACGGTTGCTGGCGGAAGTAAACCTCAAAAACCGCCTTCTTATTGTGAATCCCTTGGTCAAAGTAAACTTGCATCATGTTAATCTGGTACAAGTCCGTGTGCAATGTCAAACTATCATCTGGATACATCTGTTTTCCTTCTTCCTACTTTACAAAGGTATGAACGTATTCTACCACTTTCACACCGTCCGATAAATTAGTACTATTATAACACATTTTACCAAGATTGATAAAAAGCTAACAAGCTATTCTCCATTCTCAAGTTCATCCATATCTTGCTCAAACTTTTTTTGAGCCCATTCGCCATAACTTTTAAGGCCGAGATTGCCGATAAAAACCCAAGGAAGGTAAATCAGATAAGTAATGACCCAAGCAGACAAGTATTTAACGTTCAAAGGATTGTGCTGATAAATTTCGATATTGAATTGATAATTCTGCAACATCAAAAGAGTCGTAATAGCGAGAGTTACCAGCAAACACCCTCCAATCGTAAAATGAAAACGACTATAGTAGTTCACACCCAAATCTCGAGCACGGCCGAAAAAGTAAGAAGTTCCAATAATGATAATGATGAGAATCATTATCGGATTAAAAAGACTTGGTGCTAATACTGTAATCATATAAGATAAAAGCAAGAAAGCTATAGAGATATAGAAACTTTCAGCCCCCGCTTTATTCATCAGTTGTTCTTCTCTTTCGTCTAGTAATTGATAATAAAAAAATCTATTTTTCATCTTCTTCCTCCCAAAATAGTTGGTCTAAAGTTTTGCCTAAACATCTGCAAATGGACTGGCAGAGGGAGAGACTGGGATTGTATTTCCCAGCTTCAATCAAGCCTATAGTCTGCCTAGTAACACCTACATTTTCTGCCAATTCCCCTTGTGTTAAATCACGCTCTACCCGAGCTAATTTTAATTTTAAATTTTTAGCCACTAGAGTCCTCCTTCACATTTTTAAAAAAGTTGCGCTTCTTTTAAAAACATTATACCATATATCTAACTTAATGAAATATATAAATGTCATTTTGTAAGATTTTATTAACAAAAAACTCTCTATCATCTTACATGATAAAGAGTATTCGTTCTTTTTTGATACTTAGCTAAGTTCCTCTCCAAAAGAAAGAAGTCTAGGTCACAAATCTTTTTGATAATAGTATCTTTGCCCTGTGTAGGGATAGTCTTGCAAGGTAAAGACTTCCTTGTAGCCATGACTTAGATAAAAATCTGGCGCTTGAAACTGGTAAGTATTCACAAAAGCAAAACGACAGTTTCGATTCTTGGCTTCATTTTCAGCTCGCTGCAATAGTTTTGAACCAATTCCTTGTCCCCTCAATTCCTCTCTCACAAACAAATATTCGATTTCCAACCAATTTCCGAAAGTCTCTGCTACTAAGCCTGCCATGAGATTGCCCTTTTCGTCTTCGACATAAAGGTTCAGTGGCTCGCTTTCAGCCTCTTCTCTTTTAGAACGATTATAAGCACGAATCAAGTCCCCTATTTCCTGCGCTTTATGAGATTCCTTATTTTCCAATCTAACGTGCATCCAAACCTCCTAATAAACTGCTACAGCTTGATTATAGTCTTATTTAGATGGACTGTCAAACTAGAAAAAACTCACCAAGCAGAGTTGATGAGTCCATGAGTTATTTTCTAAATTTCCACTGGCTATAAATCCCAAAAACAAGGATCCAGATGGCAGAACCAACTGCCCCCATAAAGGTAGACTCTTGCAAAAAGAGAGTCGCAAAAACAAAGACGAAAAAGAGAATGGTTAGGGGATTAAGCAAGCGATACTGAGGCATGAGGTAGCCATCAGCCATGAAGTCTTGTGACTTGCGGTATTTGAGATGGGCCACCATAATCAAGATATAAATCGCGATGTAAACACCTGATGAAGATGCTGTAATCAAAGCAAAGGCATCTGAAACACCTGGCAACACATTGATAAAGGCAGCCAGAGCAATCAAAATTGCTGAGGCGATGATGGCATTTTGTGGAACATTGTGGCGAGAAAGGGTATCGACCTTGATGGCCTTTAAGAAACGATTGGGCGAATCATGGGCAATCTGATATAAGTGTCTCCCTGTTGAGTAGAGAGTTGAGTTAAGAGCAGACGCCGCTGAGGTCAAGACAACAAAGTTGATTAGAGCTGCTGCCCACTTGATACCCGCCAGTTCAAAAACCGTTACAAATGGAGAATCTGAAGAATTAAGATAAGACCAAGGAATAATGGCCATAATCGCAATGAGAGCTCCCCCATAGAAGAAGATAATTCTAAGAGGAATTTCCTTAACAGCTTTGGGCAAGACCTGACGAGGGTTCTTTGTTTCAGAAGTTGTCACCCCGATAAACTCAATCATCAGATAGGCAAAAAATACCATTTGAAAGGCCATGACAAAGTTCATAACTCCGTTTGGAAAAAGAGAGAATTTGTCGCTGATATTTGCCAAACTTGCAACACCATGCGGTGTCTTAAAGCCTGTCAAAACCATAAAGACCCCAGTGGCAATCATGGCTAAAATCGCCACAATCTTGACCATAGCAAACCAAAACTCGACTTCTCCAAAGAGCTTAACCGCAATCAGATTGACCAAAGCCAAAATCGTTAAAAAGACAAGCTGAATCAGCCAGCTAGGCCATGTGGGAAACCAGAAGCGGACATAGTCTGAGATGGCAGTGATTTCTGCCATACCGATAAAGACAACTGACAACCAATAAGACCAAACTGAGAAATATCCCCAGCCTTTCCCCAAATGACGGGTGATAAAGTTGATAAAGGTATGTTGTTCTGGATCTTGATACAGCATCTCCCCAACAGCCCTCATCATCAAAAACATAAAGGCTCCTGTAATCATGTAAATCAGAATGATCGAAGGTCCAGTAAGGCTGATAGAGCGACCAGCGCCTAGGAAAAGTCCTGTTCCGATTGTTCCCGCAATAGCCATCACCTGAACATGGCGATTGGTTAATCCACGCTCCATTTTGTTTTTCTTCTTATTTTCACTCATATAGTCTCCTTTTTATCCAAAAAACCAAAAAGGAGTTGAGCAAGGTAAAACCTTCACTACTCCTTTTTCATCCTATTTAGGCTGTTTTCTCAACCTTTAAGATTTTGACATCATAGCTACCAACTGGTGTTTCAATCGTTGCAGTATCGCCAGTCTTCTTGCCAATCAAAGCACGGCCAATCGGACTTTCATTTGAGACTTTACCAGCAAAAGCATCTGCACCTGCAGAACCAACAATGATGTAGACCTCTTCTTCGTCTTCACCGACTTCTTGGATTGTTACTGTTTTACCGATTGCTACCTCATCTTGGGCAACTGCATCGCTATTAACAATTTCAGCATAACGAATTTTTGTTTCTAGACTTGAAATTTGTCCTTCAACAAAAGCTTGTTCATCTTTCGCTGCTTCATACTCACTATTTTCTGAAAGGTCTCCATAGGAACGAGCAATCTTGATACGCTCTACGACTTCGGGACGACGGACGAGTTTCAACTCCTCTAATTCTTTTTCTAGTTTTTCCTTTTCTTCAAGGGTCATTGGGTAAGTTTTTTCTGCCATTTTTTAAACTTTCTTTTCTATTTACTTTTTTAAAACAAAATTATGTGGAAAACCACATAATTTTAGTTTGAACTACTTGCTTGAGGTAACTTGCTATTGATATGCTCTGCAACGTTTTGGTCATGTTCTTCTTTTGTTGTTGCAAAGTATACTTTACCATCTTCTACATTGGCTACAAAGTACAAGTATTCACTCTTTGTCTGATTTACACTTGCTTCAATAGCATCCAGACTTGGACTATCAACTGGTCCAGGCATGAGGCCAAGGTGTGTGTAAACATTGTATGGTGAATCAATCGTTGTATCAATTCCAGCGTCATCTGCTAAACTAATCTTTTGACCAAGTTTTCCTTGAGCATATAGGATAGCGATATTACTTTGAAGTGGCATACCGGCATTCAAGCGGTTATAGAAGACACCTGCGATTTTCTTGCGGTCCTCGGTCTTAGCACCTTCTTTTTCGACAAGAGAAGCAATGCTGAGCAATTCATTAACTGTCAGATTCTTTTCTTTGATTGTATCGTAATATGGTGACATAGCCTTATCCATAGCAGCTACCATCTCATCAATCAAACTTTCAACAGTTGTACTGTCTTTGATCGTATAGGTCGCTGGGAAAAGGTAGCCTTCAAGACGATAACGAACGCCACTATCTTTTGTTGGAAGACTTCCAAGTAGGTTTGGATACTTGGCTACTAATTGTGAGATAAAGGTCTCATCTTGAGCTTTTGCCAAGAAAGTGTCCGCAGTAAGAGGTTCTTTAAATTCACCTTGAAGTTGTCCTACTGTTTGAGCGATTTGCTCTAATGTATAGCCTTCTGGAATTGTCAAGTTTGCAAGAACAGGTGCCTGAGCTTCAGGAGTCCCACCTTTTTGCAATTCTTGAATCAACTCATCCGTACTCATACTCTTCTTCAAGTTGTAATAACCTGACTTCAAGTTAGCATGGCTATAGTATTTAGCATAAAGGCTAAAGATAAGTCCATGTTTAACCAAACCAGATTTTTCCAAAGTGCTTCCAATTTCTTGAACATTTGCACCGTCTGGGATTTGAACCGTTACGTAATCCTTAGAGCTCGCATCCACAGGTTTCAAAGAATCTTGCACATAACCATAACCAAAGTAACCACCAACTGCAACGAGTACTAGGAGAGCTAAAACTGTTACTAGGCAACCTTTGGCTTTTGATTTTTTCTTTTTCTTAGTTGATGTTTCACCTTGACGACGACTACGACGTGGAGCATCAGCTAATCCACTGCTAGATTCTGTAGAAACAGGCTCAACTCTTTCAGGCATTCCTGGGGTGATTTCCTCTTTCTTATCTTCTGTTTTATAGGTTACGACTACCTTAGTCGGAGTATCGTTAAATTCTTTTTCTTGGGGTTTAAGCTCAACTGGTTCTACCTTAGGTTGAACAGGTTCCACTACAGGTTCTTCAGCCAGATGAATCGGCTCTACTAGAGGTTCTTCAGATTCTACAACTTCAATCTTATCAATGATTGGCTGTCTAATCTCTTTCTCTTCTTGTCCATCCGTTTCATCAGTTCTAGCACTTGAAAGTGGAGGAACACTTGGTGCATTCTTTAGGATTTTATCGACAACAGATAGGGAATCAGCCATCAACTCTTCTGTTGATGTTTCTGGTTCAAAATTTGAAGGAGTTGCTGAACTAGCTGGAGATGATGAAGCCGTCAGATTTGGAATCTCTACTTCTTTCTCTCTTCTATCTTGTTCTTTTACTCTTTCTAAATCACGTAGAATCTGCTCTTTAAAGCTTAATTTTTCTGTATCTCTTTGTTTTTCAGTCAAAAGCTTTACCTCCTTGTTGACAATCCATAATATTATATCTTAAAAGTCGCAGAAAAGCAACCAACTAGGGCATTCCCTAGCTAGTTTTATTGATTTTCAGGCTGCCAGACCATATCATACCATGTTTCCCCAGCAAAGTTTGACTGGGATATTCCTTCATTAACAAAACCGTGTTTTTCATAATAGGGAATCAAGTAGTCATGGCAGGTCAGGTTGATACCTTCCCTTTCATGCTCTAAAGCCACTTCTTTTAGGGATGTCAGCAATCTCTTACCGACTCCCAAAGCTTGTGCTTCTTTAGCAATGGATAGACAGGTTACAGAGATATAACCTCCAGGTTGATGGCTATAGTCTTTTATTTTTTCTGTAAAGGACTGATCTTGGAGATGGCGGTGCGGGACGACTGGACCTTCGATATAACCAAGAATATGCCCCTCTTTTTCAGCTACCAGAAAACTGGTCTGAATTTCCTGCAAATGCGCCTCAAAGACCGAACGAGGAATGGCCTCCTCAAGGGAAAAATTCTCTAGCTCTATCTCTATAATCCGATCTAAATCCGAAAATCTTGCTTGTCTGATTTTCATATTTCCTCCTGATAAAAAGGATTTGCCCAAATTAGATACCACTCAGAACCACTGTCACATTGACTCCCTGTCACTTCTTCTTCAACAAAGCCATTCATTTCAAAATAAGATAGTAGTTCATCAGGACTTTGTAAAAGAATACCTTGGTAATCTAGTTCGACTGTCACCTGTTTCAAGGCCGCAAGAAGAAGAGTTCCCAACCCCTGTCCCCAATGGTCAGGATGAATGGTCAATGATTTTATTTCTATCCACTTGGGATGAAGATACTGAGCTTCTCCTAAAACATAGCCTAGGAGCTGATTTTCATCCCCAGCTACAAGAAAGGTACCCGCAGTCTTGCGGATACTCTCTTCTAAGGATTGGCGGCTAAATGCCTCTTCTGATGTAGGATTGGCTTCTTCAATCGCCAACATTTCTTCTAAATCTGATAGGGTAGCTTGCCTTATTGTGATTGGAATTTCCATCTGTTTTCCTTATTGGACATTGCTTGTCAAGTTAGACAAGAGACGTTCAAATGAATATTCATAGGTTTGGATGTCTCCTGCACCCATAAAGACGTAAACAGCATTGTCATGGTCTAGGAGTGGAGAAACATTTTCAACAGTGATAACCTGATGTTTCTTGTTGATTTTATTGGCTAAGTCTTCTACTTTGACATCACCATGGTCCACTTCACGAGCTGATCCATAGATTTGCGCTAGGTAGACGGCGTCTGCTTGATTCAATGCATGGGCAAATTCGTCCAACAAGGCAATGGTTCTTGTAAAGGTATGCGGTTGGAAGACTGCCACGATTTCCTTGCTTGGGTATTTCTGACGAGCTGCATCCAAGGTTGCAATGATTTCTGTTGGATGGTGAGCAAAGTCATCAATAATCACTGTATCATTGACAATTTTTTCAGTGAAACGACGCTTAACACCTGCAAAAGTTTTCAAGTGTTCACGGACCAAGTTCAAATCAAAGCCAGCTGTGTAAAGAAGACCAATAACAGCTGTCGCATTCATGATATTGTGACGACCAAAGGTTGGAATGTGGAATTGTCCCAATTCTTGACCACGAAAATGAACGGTGAAGGTCGAACCAGTTGTAGAACGTAGAAGGTCGCTAGCTACAAAGTCATTTCCCTCAGCATCAAAGCCATAGTAATAGATTGGCGCATTGGCTGTGATCTTACGCAACTCAGCATCCTCACCGTATACAAACAAACCTTTGGTAATTTGTTTGGCATAGTCGTTAAAGGCATTGAAAACATCCTCTAGACTTGTAAAGTAGTCTGGATGGTCAAAGTCAATGTTGGTGATGATAGAGTATTCTGGGTGGTAAGGCATGAAGTGACGCTCATATTCGTCTGATTCAAAGACAAAATATTTGGCATTGGCTGAACCACGACCTGTCCCGTCACCAATCAAGAAGCTGGTGTCTGTGATGTGAGACAAGACGTGTGACAGCATACCTGTCGTTGAAGTTTTTCCATGTGCTCCTGCCACTCCCATGCTGACAAAGTCGCGCATAAAGCTACCGAGGAATTCGTGATAACGTTTATAGCTGATGCCATTTTGGTTCGCATAGGCGATTTCAACGTTGTTATCTGGACGGAAGGCGTTTCCCGCGATAATCTCCACATCACCTTGCAGGTTCTTTTCATCAAAAGGAAGAATCGTAATTCCTGCCTGCTCTAGTCCACGTTGAGTAAAGTAGTATTTTTCAACGTCTGAACCTTGAACCTTGTGTCCCATTTGGTGCAACATCAAGGCTAGGGCACTCATCCCTGATCCCTTGATTCCAATAAAATGATATGTTTTTGACATGCTTTTCTCCCCTACTCAGTAATTCTTGTCAGATTCAACTCTTGGGCAACCTGACGTTCCTGTTCCGTTTGCTTATTCTTTTTATTATAGATTTGACTCTTCTTTAGAAAATCATAGTTGTTCTTGTTAGCTTTTTCCGTTTGGGTTTTCGGAGTTGGATTCGCCACTTGGCCAACCTCCTCAGCTAAGATATAGTGAGACTGGCTCAAGTTTTTACTAAATTTAGCAAACTCACCTGGATTTTCCTTTTGAAATGGTGCTGTTGGTTGGTTTCCTTGACGAACAAGTGTTGAACCATTGTGTCGTCTAGTATGACTAACATCCTGAGTCAAATACTTGGCTGAACGTTTCTTCTTCAAGTCCGCACGCGCCTCTTCTCGAGCCAATTCAGCATAGGTTTTTTCAACTTTTTTAGGTTCTGGGCTTGGCTTTGACTCCTTATTAACCACTGGAGAAACTACGGTTTCTTCCTCATTGATAGGAGACCATTCTAAATAGTTCTTATCACGGTAATCACCTTTGATATTGCTAATAAAGTCTGACTCATCGTACAAGTCCATGACTGGCATTTTGGTCAGCATGATCTCATCATCTGACACCAGTGGAAATCGATCTTGTTTCATTTTGTATTTCCTTTCAACACTTCATTATAGCGTATTGTCTTGATTTTTCAAGTGCTGGCTTCAGAAATCCCTAAAATTTCTCGAATTTCTGCCAGACTAAGACTCGCACGCGATTCCGTTCCATCCAAAACTTGGGAAACCAGGTGTTTCTTCTGTTCTTGGAGTTCTTGAATCTTTTCTTCAATGGTCCCTCTAGTAATCAAACGGTAAACCTCTACCTTCCGCTCCTGTCCCATTCGGTGAGCTCGTCCGATAGCTTGAGCCTCGACAGCAGGATTCCACCAGAGGTCCACTAGGATGACGGTGTCAGCTCCTGTCAGATTGAGACCGACACCACCTGCCTTAAGGGAGATGAGAAAGATATCTCTTTCCCCTTGATTAAATATTTTAGTCATCTCTTGTCTGTCTTGAGCAGGAGTTGAGCCCGTAATTTTGAAGGAGGTCAAGCCCAAATTTGGGAGTTCTTGCTCGATTTTCTCCAACATTCCTTTGAACTGGGAGAAAATCAAGACCCGATGCCCACCATCAGCCACTTGTAGCAATAAATCTCGGAGACTATCCAATTTACCACTGGATCCCTGATAATCGTCCATAAAGAGAGCTGGCGTATCGCAGATCTGGCGCAAACGCATAAGACCGGATAAGATTTCTACCCGACTTCTCTGGAATTCTTGGTCTGTCACTTGGGCTAGACGGTCTCGCATCTGTTGCAACTGGGCCAGATAGATGGCCTTCTGCTGGTCTTCCAGTTCATTTTTATAGACGACTTCGATCAGGTCAGGCAGTTCTGTAAGAACTTCTTCTTTCTTACGCCTCATGACGAAGGGTTTGATAAACTGCGCGACTCGGTCAGCCGGTAATTTCATAAACTCCTTTTTACTTGGCAAGAGCCCCGGAAGCACAATTTGAAAGATAGACCACAACTCTCCTAAATGGTTTTCGATGGGCGTACCTGACAAAGCAAAAACTGCTGGCACCACAAACTGGCGCAAACTCTGAGCAATCTTGGTTTGGGCATTTTTCATGACCTGAGCTTCATCTAAGAAGAGAAAATCAAAAGCCATCTCTTGATAAAGCTCGCTGTCTTGACGAAAGGTGGCATAGCTAGTCACATAGATTTGGTGATTTTCAGAAAGAATCGCTTCTCGATTCGCTTTCAAACCATGAATGACAGCCAAATCCAACTGTGGGGCAAATTTCCTGAATTCATCTGCCCAATTGTAGATCAAACCTGACGGTGCTAAAATCAAGACCCGACTATCTTCGGTCACCTGACTAGTCAAAAAAGCAATAGTTTGCAGTGTTTTTCCCAGTCCCATATCATCGGCTAGGATGCCACCAAAGCCATAGTGGTGAAGCATCTGGAGCCAACGGACTCCCTTTTCCTGATATTCTCTCAAACTCGCCTGCACCCGTATATCTCCCAAAGGAAAATCCTCTGGATGGGTCAAATCATGAGCTAAATGCTGAAATTCCTCTGAGAAGGAGATCCTATCTCGACCTTCAAAAAGCTGAGACAGACTGTAAGCTAAGGATTTCCGAGCCTGAAAAGAACCATCTTTTAGCTCAACCCCCAGTTCCTGTAAATTTTGACGAATCTGCTTGGTTTCCTCATCAAAAAAGTACACTTGGTCAGAAGAACTGATATAGAAATCCTGATTGCTGGTCAGGGCTTTGAGAGCTTGATCAATCTCTTCTTGGGCAATCCCTTGGAAATCAAATTGGATTTCCAACAGTCCTCCCTTGGACTCAATCTGAACCTGAGGGGCTTGGACGCTGTAGAGCTGATTCATCTCATCAGACAAGAAAACCTGACCCAACTTCTCAAAAGCTGGAATCGTATGGTGAAAGAAAGAATAAACCACTTCCGACTTCAAAGCCTGTCTCCAAGACTGAAAATCGGCCTCAAAACCAGCTCCTAGACAGACTTGAAATAGCTGGTTTTCCAAGACAGCATCGCTTGAAAAAGGTAATTGTTCCAGCTGTTGACGACTAGTCACCTTAACATCTCCATAGTCAAACTGGATATCCAAGCGGATACGGCCGTCATCCTCCCTATCAAAGTAAAAGATTGGTGAAAAGGGTCTGATTTGCAAGCGCTCAGGAGCAGAAACTGTGCCCAGCTGTCCAAACAAAGGCAGACAGGCGGCCAGACGGTCACGATCACTGTTGTCAAACTGGAGGCATTTTCTCCCTCTTTCCTCCTGAGGGAGCTCTTTGATTTCCTTTAGGAGGCTGATTTGTTTAGGGTTTAAGAGATAAAGATTCCCCTTACGAAAGAGAACTGCCCCTCCATAGAATACGTTAACTCGCTCACTTTCAGAAATCTCCATCTCAAAATAATCGGGATACTCCTGCACGGAAAAAGAGAACAGTTTCGCATCGGGATCTAAATCATGAAAGAGAAGATTTTCATAACTAGTAATCTGGTGCTCAAAATGAAAATCTTCCAAGTTCATCAGCAACTCCACTCCCTGTTCAAAAAAGGTCAGAGGGAAAAAGAGGTGACGACCTTGATTAGGGAAAAAGATCTCTTGACTCAGTCCCTCCTCAATCAAGCCACATAAAAAAGTAAGAACATCTTGACTAGCTGTATCAAAAGCATCCCAAGACAAGTCATTTTCATAGTGCTTCCCAATCATATATGGCTTTCGATGGACCAAGACCTTCAAAAAGAGAGGGATGTCACGAATGACATAATATTTTTGACTATCAACTAAACCGATTCGGAGTGTCCAAAGGAGGCGATTGGTCCCAGCTTCTACCTGGCCTTGAGCCGACAAAGTGTAGATTTTCTCTCTCTTCTGAGGTTGGATCCGCTCCAAAAAACTACCACCAAAACCAACCTTGGTTTCGACCTCTTCTTGCTCTTCATGTCCTTTTTCTAAGGCTTGTAAAATCACCTGGCCTTCTTCATCATTCTTCAGATAATGCTCGAGCGCTGCTAGGTGAACACAGTAACCTCTTTTTTGGAAAAAATCGCAAGCACAAAAAACCAGATCATCCTCTAAACTGTAGCGCAAGTCTTCTCCCGCCACACGAGTATAGAGGCGATTCCCTTTTTCCTTGATAATCTCAATGTTGCCTGTTTCATAGAGTGTAACCCCCTCCATGCGCAACTTTCCTGGAATCAATTTAGCCATAGTTACCCCTTTATCTTATCTTTTCATTATACCACATTTTCCCCTACGAAAATAGCCTTCTAGGAAGAGTTTTCTCCTAGAAGGCTGGATTTTTAAAGTGTAGCAAAAGTGGTCACGATGCGTTGGCAAACCTCTTCCAGTACTGACTTCGGCATAGCCACATTGAGGCGGGCATGAAGAGTTCCCTCCTCTCCAAAGTCCAAACCTCGATTCAAGATAACCTTGGCTTCATTCTTCAAAAGCTCTTGCAAGCGGTCATCCGTTAGGTCATAGGCTGAAAAATCAAGCCAAATTAAGTAGGTACCTTGCGGTTTCATGACCTTAATCTTGGTTTCGTTGCCCAAAACATCTACTACATAGTCAATGTGGTCCTCGATGACTTCTTTTAACTCTCCTAACCAGTCCTTACCATAACGGTAGGCAGCTTCTGTCGCCAAATATCCCAAACCTGAGATTTCATGCTGGTTATTGGCCAACTGCCGTTTTTGGAAAGCAACACGAAGCTTTGGATTTTCAATAACTGCATAGGAATTCTTGGTCCCAGCAATATTAAAGGTTTTAGTGGCACTGCTCAAGATAAGGGCAAAGTCTTTAAAGGCGGGATCAATGGTGTTAAAAGACTGGTGTTTGTGACCAAAGAGGGCCAAATCTTGGTGAATCTCATCTGAAACCAACAAAACACCATGTTTTTGGCAGAGATGACCAATCTTTTCTAACACTTCCTTTTCCCAAACACGTCCACCAGGATTGTGGGGGTTGCAGAGAATATAAAGCCTCACATCCTCTTCCACCAATTGCTTCTCCAACTGATCAAAGTCAATCTCAAAGAGCCCATCCTTTTCCACCAAAGAATTGGTAATCAATCTGCGATTGTTCAGTTTGACACTGCGGGCAAAAGGTGGATAGACCGGTGTGTTAATCAGAACAGCCTCTCCTTCTTTTGTAAAGGCTTGAATAGCTGTTGAAATAGCTGGTACCACTCCCTCTATAAAGACGAGGGCATCCTTGTCAAAGTGATAGCCGTGTTGTGTAGCTTCCCAGTCCTGAACCGACTGAATCAAAGCATCACTTGCATAAGTATAGCCATAGACCAACTGATCTGCGTAGGCTTGTACAGCTTGTCGAACCTCAGGCAAAACCACAAAGTCCATATCTGCTATCCAGGCTGGTAGAACTTCGCGATTAGCTTCCGCTTCTTTCCATTTATAGGTATGGTGCCCAAAACGATTGGGCAGGCTTGTAAAATCATATTTTCCCATATCTATCTTATCCCTCCAAAGCTTGGCGCAAGTCCGCAATCAAATCTCTAGCATCCTCAATCCCAATGGATAAACGCAAGAGGTCATCTGTTAAGCCATAGGAATGGCGCACTTCTGCTGGAATATCCGCATGGGTTTGAGTTGTCGGATAGGTGATCAGACTCTCTACCCCACCCAAACTTTCCGCAAAAGAGAAGACCTTCAAGCTATTTAAAATATGAGGAATACGCTTTTCATTCACTACTTTAAAGGAAATCATACCCCCACGTCCAGTATAAAGCACTTCCTTAACTGCAGGTAAATCCTTCAAAAAGGCAACCACTTCTTGGGCATTGGCTGTAGAACGCTCCATACGAAGAGGTAGAGTTTTAAGACCACGAATCAACTGATAACTATCAAATGGTGACAAGACCGCACCAGTCGTATTCAAATTATAGAACAGTTGCTCATATAGTTCTAAACTATTAGTCACAACGACCCCAGCCAAGACATCATTGTGCCCTGCTAGATATTTGGTAGCCGAATGAAGAACGATATCCGCACCATCTTCAATCGGTCGTTGGTAAATCGGACTGTAGAAGGTATTGTCCACCACTACCTTGGCACCCTTGGCATGAGCTAGTTTGGCTAGTTTGGCAATATCAAATTCCAACATCAAGGGATTGGTTGGTGTTTCAATATAGAGAACATCCACATCTTTCTCTAACTCAGCAATCAACTCTTCTTCTGTATTGGCATAGGTAAAATGGAAACGGCCTTCTTGCTCGACTTGGTTAAACCAACGGAAAGAACCCCCATAAAGATCTCTCACAGCCAAGACTTTACTTCCTACCGGAAAGACACTAAAGGCCAGTACAATCGCAGCCATACCTGAGCTTGTCGCTAGGGCATAATCTGCTGATTCGATTGCCGCCAAGACTTCCTCCGCCTTACTGCGAGTTGGGTTTTTAGTCCGAGTATAGTCAAATCCCGTAGACTGACCGAACTCTGGATGCTGATAAGTGGTTGAAAAATGAAGCGGCGTCACCAAGGCACCTGTTGCCTCATCTGACTTGATCCCTGCCTGGGCCAAAATTGTGTTGATGTGTAGTTCTTTGCTCATACAATACCTCCAAATCTATAGTAACTATTGTATCATTTATTTTCGCCAACTCATTTTCTTGTTTTCAAGAGCTAGTTATAGTTTCAAACTATATAAAAACGATAGTTCCTTAAGAAACTATCGTTTTTCCTGTTGAATAGACTGGTTATTTAACGTGTTTTGCCAGTTCTTCTTGCGCTTTTTTATTTGATTCTTCTTTTTCTTTCTGCCATTTTTCTTTAGCTTTTTCATACTCATCAGTCGTTACAGTCTTATCTTGCAACTTGAGGTACTTGTATGATTCGACACCCTTATTTCCAGCTTGTGAGAATGGCGCTGAGAATGGAACTGTCTTTCTCAAGCCAGGTGTTCCACCTTGGGAAACGTTTGGAATTGCAAGGGCGCTATCAACGAGCCAAGCTTGAATTTCAGCATATTTTTCATAACGTTTTGCTGGATCTTGCTCTTTATTAGCTTCTTCCAACATTTGAGTGTAGGTATCCAGACCAACCGCCTTAGCCTTGTCATTGACCTCACCTGGTTCTAGACCAAGGTTTTGCAACATACCACCGTTATTGACATTTAAGATATCAAGATAACTTGATGGATCCAAGTAGTCCGCACTCCAACCGCCATTATAGATATCAAAGTCTTTTTGAGCTGCAGTTTGAGCTAGGTAGCTAGAGTTGTCAAAGTCATCTGTTGATAGCTGTTGGATATCGATAACCACATTCTCAGCTCCTAGAACAGATTCGATGGATTGTTTCAAAGAACTTGCTTCAAGTACACCTTTTTTAGCTGATTGGTCAACTGATACGTCCAAGTGGATTGGGAATTGTACACCCTTAGCTTCCAATTCTTTCTTAGCTTCTGCAAATTTAGCCTTGGCCTTGTCAGGATTGTAGTATGGATCTTGCGCATCTGCAAAGTTGATTCCTTGCCATTCTTGGCCATAGTTGACCATCTTTTCTGAAACAACATCGCCAAAGTCTTTTCCGTTGATACTTACAAACGTAGGAGGTACAACCAAGTTACGAATAATCTTTGTTGCTCCTTCTTCCCCTTGAGATTGTGCTCCATAGGCTGTACGGTTATAAGCATAGTTGAAGGCTTGACGGAAGTTTTTATTCAGAACTGCTTCTTGGGTTGATTTCTTTTCGATATCTGAGGACTTAGAAGTGAAGTTATAAGATTTTCTGTCCAAGTTGAAGTTCAAGTAATAAGAAGTTGCGTTTTGCATACTATAGATAATGTTATCCTTATTGCTCTCTTTAATCCCTTCAAAGCTTGAACTATTAGGATAGAGACGAGCATAACTATAGACTCCTTCTGCAAAGTTACGAGCTAGAGCATCTTGGTCACTACCGTCATAGTAGGTCAATTTCACATCGTCCACAAAGACATTTTTAGCATCCCAGTAATTTGGATTTTTCTTGTATTCGATAACAGATTTTGAAACAAAAGATTTCATCAAGAAAGGTCCACTATACAAAATACTAGAAGGATCTACCTTACCAAAGTCATCCCCTTTTGATTTCAGGAAGTCTGCATTGACAGGGAAGAGAATGGTTGAAGTTGTTTTAGAATTCCAATAAGGTTCTGGACGTGTCAAAGTATACTGAACTGTTTGGTCGTCAATCGCCTTAACACCGACAGTTGAAAAGTCAGTTGTTTTCCCGTTGATATAGTCATCCAAACCTGCTACCGAGTCTTGAATAAGGTACAAGGCTTCGGATTTTTTATCAGCAGCATATTTCAAACCTGTCACAAAGTCTTGGGCCGTTACAGGGGCGTATTCTTCACCCTCATAAGTATACCATTTTGCATCCTTACGCAATTTGTAAGTATAGGTCAAACCGTCCTGAGAAACAGTCCAATCCTCTGCCAATGATGGAACATAGTTACCGTATTGGTCATTTTCCATCAACCCGTCCACCAAATTGGTCACGATGTCATTGGTTGTTGCACGGTTTTCTGCAAGATAGTTCAAACTAGATGGATCGCTCGAATAAACATAGTTATATGTTTTAGAAGCGCTACTTGAATTTCCACATGCGCTCAGTAAGATACCTGCGCTTAACACGACACTTGCAAGTGTCAGATACTTGGCCTTAGACTTTTTCATTTCCAGAACCTCCTGTTTAAAAGTTTTGTCTTATTATACAGCTTTGGTTTTATTTAGTCAAGTGATTTCTGAAGAAAAACTTAAAAAAACATATTTTTTGCTCTTGATTTTAGAAAAAGTTCTCTTTTTTTAAGAAAAATGTAGTATAAAAACCTTTCTATTAAAGAAAGGTTAAATTCGTTACTTTTATTTATAAATCTTTTTACGATATTTTCAATCGTGTACGTAGTCGGTCTGCTTGAGCTTTGCCGATTATCTTGTCCAAGAGTCGTGTCCGTAGGCTCATCAAACCATAAAGACCTCCTCCAAGCCCTCCGATGAGAGCCACATAAAGGAAACTCCAGAAACGTCCACTTGGTTGGAAGACAAAACCGAGTAGCCACTGCAAGAAGCCAACTAGGATAAACATGACAAGGGTCAAGATGGTAATCAAGATGGTTCGCTTCAATATAATCTTTCGACGAGCACCTGTTACCTGGCAGATGTCTCGGTACATCAAGACATTTGGAATAATCAAGCCGATAGTCGTTGAAATCAAAGGACCGTAGCTGTGGAAAATAGCTATGGTTGGCAATTGCAAGACAATCTTAGCAATGGAACCATAGATGAAGTAAAGAACTGCCTTGCGGTTTCGGAACATGGCCTGAAGCATAGGAGACAAGACCATATACAATCCTAGGATAGTAGACTGCAAAACTGCAAAGACAAATAATCCCATGGCCAGACTATCTGGCTTACCGTAAAAAACTGTATAAAGAGGCTCCCCTACCATGACCACTCCAACCGTTGCCGGTAGTAGAAATAAGAAGAGCATGGTGAGGCTATCTTGGACTAGGCGAGCCGCCGCCTGCAAGTCACCTTTTACATAGTTTTCCGTCAAAAGCGGCAAGCCGACACTCCCGATTGAAACTCCCACAGAGATTAAAATCATAGTAATTTTATTGGGATTGGCTGAGAAATAAGAAAACATGACAACCAAGTCTTCATTGCTGTAGTTAGTAAACCACTTCATACTATTGATAAAGGTCATCTGGTCTAAGATTTGGAAGAGTTGAATGGCTGATCCTGTCAGGATAAAGGGAATGGCTTCCTTGATGGTATCGACTAAGAGTCGCTTACTATTGATCTTATCCCGTGTTTCAAAAACTCTTTTAAGCAAACCTTCTTGGGCAAGGAAATAAATCAAAACTGCAAAACTTGCCACCATCCCCACAAAGGCAGCAAAGGTCGATTGAGTAACTGCTGATAAGTAGTCACCAGACCCCATCTTCATAATGAAGAAGGTCGCCAACAACATCCAGATAACACGAATTACCTGCTCGGCGATTTGGCTCATGGCATAAGGTTTGAGGTTATTCATCCCTTGGAAAAATCCTCGAATGACACTCATAGATGGGAAAATCAAGACCGCCCAAGCCAAGCTCTGCATGATAGGTATCAAATCTTTCCCCACACCTGACAAATCTGCTAACCAGGGAGAAAAGAGATACAAGACCAAGGCAAAGACTAAGCCCAAGCCAGTCATAAAGCCTAGGAAACTCCGAATCAAGGCAAAGCTGTGTTCTTCTTCTCGCATGGTATTGTACTTAGCCACTTGTTTGGCGACCGCAACTGGGATACCCGCTGTCGAAATCAGCAAGAACCAGGCGTAAATATTGTAGCCCATGGTAAAGAGACCATTGGCCTTAGCGGCATAAGTCCCCATCCAGATATACCAGGGAATAATGTAGATAGCACCAAGGAGGCGACTAATAAAGTTACTAGCTGTTAGCCAAGCAGTTCCTCGCAACATCTGGGCCTGCTGGTGATTGTTTTCGTTAGACATAGCTTCCTCATTCAATTTTGATAACTAGGAAAAGTTCCTTATCTTCCATTATAAACTTTTCCTTGTTACTTGTAAAATTCGGGCTTGAAGTTTATAATAGAAAGTATGATTAAGATTGAAACCGTATTAGATATTTTAAAGAAGGATGGCCTTTTTCGCGAGATTATTGACCAAGGACATTACCACTACAACTACAGTGAAGTTGTTTTTGACAGCATCAGTTACGACAGTCGAAAAGTAAAAGAAGGCACTCTTTTTTTTGCAAAAGGCGCTGCTTTTAAAAAAGAATACCTCCTATCTGCTATAAGTCAGGGCTTAGCCTGGTATGTCGCAGAAAAGGACTACGAGGTTGGTATCCCCGTCATCGTTGTGAACGATATCAAAAAAGCCATGAGTTTGATTGCGATGGAATTTTATGGAAATCCACAAGAGAAACTCAAAATTCTCGCTTTCACAGGGACAAAAGGAAAGACAACAGCTGCTTACTTTGCTTACCACATCCTATCGCAACGCTACCCAACAGCTCTCTTGTCAACTATGAACACAACTCTGGATGGCGAGACCTTCTTTAAATCTTCCTTCTCAACGCCTGAAAATATCGATCTCTTCGACATGATGGCTCAGGCTGTTAAGAATGGAAGAACCCATCTTGTAATGGAAGTCTCTAGCCAAGCCTATCTTGTTCATCGAGTCTATGGCCTGACCTTTGATGTAGGTGTCTTTCTCAACATCACTCCTGACCATATCGGTCCGATTGAGCATCCTAGCTTTGAAGACTACTTCTATCACAAACGTCTCTTGATGAAAAATAGCCGAGCAGTTGTCATTAATAGCGACATGGACCACTTTTCTGTATTGAAAGAACAAGTGGAAGATCAAGAGCATGACTTCTATGGTAGCCAGTCAAGTAACCAAATCGAGAACTCCAAAGCCTTTAGCTTTTCCGCTACAGGTGAACTCGCTGGTGATTATGATATCCAACTCATCGGCCACTTTAACCAAGAAAATGCAGTTGCTGCAGGACTTGCCTGTCTTCGTCTAGGTGCCAGTCTGGAGGACATCAAAAAAGGGATCGCTGCAACCCGCGTCCCTGGACGTATGGAAGTTCTCACTCAGAAAAATGGAGCCAAGGTCTTCATCGACTATGCTCACAATGGCGACAGTCTGAAAAAACTGATTTCTGTTGTTGAAACCCATCAAACTGGAAAGATCGCTCTGGTTCTCGGTTCGACTGGAAACAAGGGTGAAAGTCGTCGCAAAGACTTTGGTCTCCTCCTCAATCAACATCCTGAGATTCAAGTCTTTCTCACAGCGGATGACCCCAACTATGAAGATCCAATGGCCATTGCTGAAGAAATCAGCAGCTATATCAGTCATCCTGTTGAAAAGATTGCCGATCGTGAACAAGCCATCAAGGCAGCTATGGCCATCACAAATCAAGAACTTGATGCCGTGATTATTGCTGGTAAGGGAGCTGATTGCTACCAGATCGTCCAAGGAAAGAAAGAAGACTATCCTGGAGATGCGGCTATCGCAGAACGTTATCTATAAAAAATCAAGGGAAACATTCCCTTGATTTTTTTAGTCTTCTTTCTTAAATGAATTTTTAAGACCTTCAACGGCACCTTCTACAGCACCTTTAGCATCTTCAACAACTTCTTTTGCTTTCGCAACTGTTCTTTCTACAGTACCTTCTGCTTCTGTCTTGCTATCACCAGTAACTTTCCCAAATCCTTCTTTGATAGCACCAGTTGCTTGATCCAATTTATTTTCAAGTGACATAGCTCTGTCTCCTTTGCTTTTAATGCGATAATGGTTATCGCTTACATTTAGTTTATGCTTATTCTTTAGCAAAGTCAAACAATCTGCTCAAAAGCAAGCAATTAAGACAAATAGAAAATCAACCGTTCCTTGTCGAAATCAACAGCCAACTCATACTTACCTTCTTCGTTTTGCACAATATAGCCTAGGACGACCAAACTATCCACAAAGATATCACGGCGTTTGTGCATCAGTTGATCTTTTTTGAGGAATTTTAACAAAAAAGTCGTCATATATTTGAGGGCATACTCAGGGTTAACATCTCCTAAAATATCATAGAGTTTCTGCTGTTTTTCTGTCAAAGGATATTGGTGCTTGACCTTGTAGAAATAGTTGGATAGGGTCATCTTTTCTCTTGCAAAGTCCGTACGTTCGACTAAAATGGCAGCATTGGTTTGATTGCGCAATTCTGTCTCAAAAGTCTTCTTCAGCAAAGCATGATAAACTGGACTGTCCTCTCTGACAAAAATTTCTTGGTCAAGGACCAGACTGTCTATTGATTCTAGAAAAGAGAGATTAAGGGAATAACGTTTGTTTTCCCTTAGGATCAAACCTGCCTTAATATACTCTTCCATTAGCTTATCAACTGCTACATCTGGAAACTGGGCCTTGATTTCTCGAAGAATCACATCGTCATGCTGGTCCAGATAATCCACCAAATCTATAAAAAATGGCTGTCGAGTCAGACGGGAGGGGTTAAAAATCTGAATCATGAAGATTCCTTTCTTTACATTCTAATAGAGGGGATGCTGCTAGTTGACTAGGATTGGTCCCCGGTTGATTCAGAGGCACAGGAAGTTCGAGTTTCCTGTAATAGTCCCTCCAAAAATCACTAATTTCCTGCTCCTCATCCCCAAATTTCATGGGAATAGTTTCAAAAATCGGTAGGATTTCAGCGATGTACTGGGAGCAGTAAAAGCCAGAACCATCTGGGTAAAACGAGCTATTATAAGGAGCACCTAGATGCTGGCAAGCCTTCTCCTTTACCAAGTCAGCTTCCAGCTCTGGATAGACATAAAGGTCGTAAAGATGAGTCGGTTCAAAAAATTCATCCGGTTCTTGACAGATAACCCCTGTTTGTCCACTAGCATGGTAGATCAAACCGTCCAAAAAGATTACTACATGACTATAGTTCCCAGTAGAAGCCTGGATGGCCTGCCCCATATCTGAAAGGTCCTTCACAAAAATCAAATCACCATTTTCTAACATCTTTCTCTCCTAGAAAAAAAGGAGCCGAAACCCCTTTAGCTATATGGAAAACACCGTTTTCTCGTGTCAATCTCCAGTCAAATAATTACCATTTAAATAATTCATTAACTATATTATAAGAGTCACTCTAGCTGAAAATAATAAAGCAGACCCAAACTTCCAAAAGACAGAACTAAGTATAGGATTCCTATTTGCAATCCATACAAATGCCAAAAACTACCACTAACTAAAATAAAAATCGATATCTCAGCAACAAGTCGATGCCATTTTTTAAAAGCATGTGGAGATTTTGGTGCCATATATCGTGCCCAAAATAAGATTAATAGAACTGCTAGAAGAAAAAATAGGAATTTTTCCAGCCAAGAAATTTGTATCACAGACACGGAGAAAAGACCAAGGATTGCCACAACCTCAACCAAAAAGCGCAGTCCTTCAATCAATCGCATCATGCTATCACCTTCTATAATAGTCAAATTAACAGTTCCAAATATTCATTAAGAATTACCCATTAAAGCTTTCTGTCAACTGAGGCACCACTTGTTTCTTACGTGAAACGGCACCTGGAAGGAAAGCATGGTTGTTTTCAAGTTTGAAGTTAAAGGCTGCTTCCACCTTGTCCATGTTTGATCCAAGAGCAAGGATTTCTGAATTTGAGTTAACGATATCTGTAATCATCAAGACAAAGTCAGAGTAGCCATTTGCTGTATTGGCAGCTTGCATTGCAGCTTCAATTTCAGCTTGGCGTTCCAAAACTTCAGCGATATCAACTGTGTTTACTTGAGCTACACGAACCTTATTTCCATTGAGTTCAAAGGTCTTAGCATCGATGTCAATCAATTCTTCAGCAGATTTGCTAGCCAAGTTAGTACCAGCCTTGAGCATAGCCAAACCGTACTCTTCCAAGTTGACACCAGCCAATTCAGCCAATTCAGGCGCAATGACTTTGTCAGATGGGTGAGTTGTTGGAGATTTCAAAAGAAGAGTATCTGAAATCAAACCTGAAAGCATCAAACCTGCGATTTCTTTAGGAACAGCTACACCATGTTCTTTGAACATGCGGTAAACGATAGAAGATGCTGATCCAACTGGTTCCAAGCGCATGTAAAGTGGGCTTGCAGTTTCAAAATTAGCCACACGGTGGTGGTCTACAACACCGTAAACTTCTACTTCTGCGATATCTGATACAGATTGTTGGAATTCATTGTGGTCAGTCAAGATGACTTGCTCTGCACCTTCTGCTTTAGCAGATGTAATGACGCGTGGTGCTTCTACACCAAAATAGTTCAAAACGAAGGCTGTTTCTTCATTAGGAGTTCCAAGTGCTACTGCTTCTGTGTCCAATCCATAAGCTTCTTTTGCAAGATAGGCAAAGGCTACAGATGACCCGATGGCATCTGAGTCTGGATTTTGGTGACCAAATACTAGAATCTTAGACATGATAATACCTCTTTAAATTTATTCATCTTATTGTAGCACTTTTTTCCTCTTTTGACAAAAGTAAGAGAAGCCAAAAGACTCCTCCTTAGACATCAATATGGTTGACTAGATTTTTCTCTTGATTTTCGGATAAAAATCGTTCTTTCTGCAGGCGTTTCTTTCGTTTGAGGAGAGCCTCTGCAGACATGGCTTCTTCCTTACTGGCAAAACCCTCTACATAGATGAGTTTGACTGGCAAGCGAGCTCGGGTATACTTTGCTCCCTTACCACTATTATGAACGGTAAGGCGTTTCTTAACGTCTGTCGTATAACCAGTATAGTAAGAACCGTCACGGCACTCCACCACATACATATATGCCTTATGATCCATAGTAAATCTCTTGAATTTCTGGGGTATAAGAACCATCATCATTGTGAACGATGAGTGGTGGCAAGACCTTAAAGCCACTGGTCGATCCATCCTTGATGGCTTCGATTAAGAGCATATTGGCCTCCTTCTCACGTTTCGGATAGACAAATTGAAGACGCTTGGGTGCCAAATTGTGGCGTTTGAGCATATCTAGGATATCCAAGAGTCGATCTGGACGATGGACCATGGCCAAACGGCCATTAGACTTGAGAATACTCTGAGCACTTCGGCAGATCTCTTCTAGATTAGTCGTAATTTCGTGTCTGGCCAGAAGGTAGTGTTCACTCTCGTTCAGATTGGAATGCGGATCTACCTTAAAATAAGGCGGATTACACAAGATCATATCCACCTTACTTCCCTGAATGTGGACAGGCATATTTTTCAAATCATCACAGATGACCTGCATCTGCTCTTCCAAGCCATTTAACTGAACCGAACGCTCTGCCATATCCGCCAAGCGCTCTTGAATCTCTACAGAGAGAATTTTTGCCTCTGTACGACTGCTTGCAAAAAGTCCCACTGCACCATTTCCAGCACAAAAGTCCACAATTAAACCCCGTTTAGGGAAGCGAGGAAAGCGTGACAAGAGAACACTATCCACCGAATAGCTAAACACCTCTCTATTTTGAATGATCTTGATATCTGTCGAAAAGAGCTGGTTGATTCGCTCTCCTGGTTTTAATAATTGTTCTTCTTTCATACTTTTATTATAACAAATTATGTTAATATTACAAATGATTTGAATAATCGTATTTATGGCTTCTTCTTTAAATGCTCTAATGCCTCACGCGTCCAAACAGGCATCATTCGGGCAAGAGGAGCAAAACCATGCTTGATCCGATCATTTGAAAAACGTCTCCGTCTTGGCAATTGATGTTTTTCTTCCTCCAAAGTACGGATAGAAAGACTGGCTTTCCCAGTGTATTCGTCAAAATCCACCACCTGAACTTGGACTTCATCGCCAATTTTTAAAATGTCATAGATATTTTCAATAAATCCCGTCCGAATCTCCGAGATGTGAATCAGCCCTGTCACCCCTGTCTCTAACTCAACAAAAGCACCATAGGGCTGAATTCCTGTAATACGCCCAGTTAGCTTATCACCAATTTTCATTCTAGTCCTCAATTTCAATCGTTTCAATTACTACATCTTCAACTGGTTTGTCCATTGCACCAGTCTCAACAGCTGCAATGGCATCCAAGACCGCAAACGATTCTGCATCTACCAATTGCCCAAAAACAGTATGACGACGGTCAAGGTGAGGAGTTCCACCTTGTTCTGCATAAATCTCAGCGATTGGTTCTGGCCAACCACCACGCGCAATCTCTTTCTTAGAGTATGGCAAGTGTTGGTTTTGCACGATAAAGAACTGGCTACCATTGGTATTTGGACCAGCATTCGCCATAGAAAGAGCACCACGGATATTATAAAGTTCTTCAGAAAATTCATCTTCAAAAGAGTCGCCGTAGATTGACTCACCACCCATACCAGTACCAGTTGGATCTCCACCTTGGATCATAAAGTCCTTGATAATACGATGGAAAATCACACCATCATAGTAACCATCTTTTGAAAGAGCAACAAAGTTGGCTACTGTTTTGGGAGCCTGTTCATGGAAGAGCTTGATACGCAAGTCTCCGTGATTTGTCTTAATGGTCGCAAGAGGGCCTTCTACTGTTTCAATTTCTACTTGTGGGAAATGCAATTCTTTTTCTACCATACCAAATCCTTCTAAGGCACCAAAAATGCCATCTTCTTCTACTGTTTTTGTAATATAATCTGCTTTTTCTTTGATTTTTTCATGGGAAACTCCCATGGCAATACTGATTCCAGCATAATCAAAGAGTTCCAAGTCATTGAGACCGTCACCAAAAACCATGACATTCTCTGGTTTCAAGCCTAAATGCTCCACCACCTTGGCTACACCTGTGGCTTTTGAACCTGAAATCGGCACGATATCTGATGAATGTTCATGCCAACGCACCATTCGAAGTTTATCCGATAAAGACTCTGGCAAGCGCAAGGCATCTCCTTTATCTTCAAAGGTCCACATCTGATAAATCTCTACTTTTTCATGGAAGTCAGGATCCACATCCAAGTTTGGATAAATCGGATCAATAGCTTCACTGATCAGTTCTGTTCGCGTGGAGAGTTTGGCGTCATGACTACCAACCAGGCCGTACTCAATTCCCTCTTCCTTCGTCCAAGAGATATACTCCTCAACATCTGACTTGTCAATCTGATGTTGATAAATGACCTTACCTTTTTTATCTTCTATATAGGCCCCATTTAGAGTTACAAAAAAGTCCGGTTTGAGCTCACGAATCTCTGGAACAACACCAAAAATACCACGTCCAGAGGCGATTCCTGTTAAAATTCCTTTTTCACGCAACTGTTTAAAGACAGTAGGAATTGTAGCTGGAATAAAACCTGTCTTTGACGTACGCAGAGTATCATCGATATCAAAAAAGACGATTTTAATCTTTTTTGCCTTGTATTTTAATTTCGCATCCATCTCTCTACCTCTTTTCCATCACTCTTTCCATTATACCATAAAGCTGATGAAATTCCTTTTTTGAAAAAAGATGAAAATCCTATCAAAAAGAGAGCCAGTAAAACTAGCCCTCTCTTTTCATCCTAGAACATCTCTAGAGCAATCATGGTAATCATCGTTGCATCATAGTAGTTGTCCAAAGGTAAATCTTGTGTGAAAATGTATTTATTTTGCTGAAGAAGTTTCAGATAGCCTTCTCCCTTGTCAGACGCGTAGGTAATCGGTGCCAAGAAACTACCTGCCTGGTATTGATTGAGGGCCGTTCCGTTCAAGTCATAACCAGCATAAATGCGCTGCTCTTTCATAAAGAAATTCATCATCTTTTGAACGAGTTTTTGGCTTCTTTCATCCTGGCTCTGTGACAAGTGATAAGGCAAACGGCAAGCGTTATAAGAGTACGCCCCATCGTATTGAGATTCGATAGTGTTGGCATCAACAAGACGTGCCCCTGACTTCTCAGCCCAGATAAAGTCTGGCAAGAGACCCGTATCAGAATGAGAACTGATTTGCTCCAATTGCCCAAGCATCTTATCCTTAACATCTAACCACTGTTTGTTTCCAGTCAGGTCATAGAAAGACTGGAAATAGTGAGGAAGAGTATCAGATGTCCGCATCAAGTAATAATAATCGGAATTCTTATTTGCCCAGTTCCCTACTGTTAAAACACCCGTCTCTTTATTGTAATTATATCGAAGTATATCTTCTAAGATTTTTTTAGCTTGTTCTTGGTATTCCTGAGCTTTATCTGGCCACTGCTTAGAAGCTTCAATCAAAGAATAAGCGATGTAGAGATCTCCATCAGTTGCATTTTGCTTTTTGACCGTTTCACTACCATTTTTGATCACTTGTTTCCAAGACATTAACTGCGTTCCCTCTATGCGATGATTTTGATAATAGCGATAGAGGTTATCAAAATCTGCTTGACTTGCTTGTCCTTTTTGGGCTGCTAAAACCGTTATGAGCATACCGTAACTTTGGGCTTCTGATAGAACTGTCGTTTCCTCAGAATCATTCGTCGTACGAACAAAAGACTGATCGCCTTTTGTAACAAGGAACTGTTGGCTCCATTGGCTGTAAATTCGATTCCGCATCTCGATTTTAGTCCTTCCTCTTGCTAAAAACAAGGCTAAACAAAAGATAGAAAGAATGAGCACAAACCATACATATTTTAATTTATTTGTTTTCATAGAACCTCCTATCCTGCAAACCGTTTGGTTTTAACCCACTTGGTTTCTTTCCGTCGAAGTACCTTATCCAGTATAATAGATGAAATAGAATCAACCGATACGATGATAAAGATCTGAGAATAACTAAAATAAGATGCCAAGGCCAACCAGATTTGTTTAGTCGTCGCTTGTCCAAATTGACTTGCTAATGCCGTCATAATTTGCATCAAATAGAGACCAATCATAAGTATCCAGTTGAAGAGCATGAGCTGGGCGATGTAGATATTGTCCGCATCAAAAGCGAATGGAACCCTGATATCTGGGAAGAAAAGGTTAAGACAGATTGCTAGCACATTCGCTAGGAAAATCAAATCCGATAGAACAATGGCAAAGTTAAACCAAAAGAAAACACACGAATAGTTAAAGACTTCTAGTTTGACACGCCAGTTTCCTCTGCTAAATAAATGCTTAAAGTTTGAGAGAACAACTTCATAATTTCCTTTCGCCCAACGTTTACGCTGCATATAGTAACTCTTTAAGGTCTCAGGTTCTTGTTGGAAAGCCTCTGAATTATAGGCAAGGGCAATCAATTTACCACTCTGCATGATTTTGAAAGAAATATCGGTATCCTCTGTCAAGGCACCATTTTTCCAACCACCGATACTCTTTACAAAGTCGGTTTGAATTAGAAAGTTGGTTCCTGGGATACGCCCAATTTTAAAGAGATGCCACATCCCAACGTGGTGCACGCGCTGAGTAACAACGATTTCTTGGTTGATACAACGAGTCAAGAAATTTTGATTGGCATTTCGAGTCTTGTTGCGACCGAAAGATGCCACGTGACGTTCTGGATCCTTCATCACTTCTTTTACAAGGAAATAAAGAGCGTTCTTTTCAGGCATGGCATCCGCATCATAAACACAGATATATTCACCCGTTGCCATCTCCAAAGCATCGTTTAGAACGCCCGCTTTTCCTCCCGTACCAGTACGGTCGATAATAGTAAGATTTCTTCCTGCATATTCAGGCATAGCTTGTACAGACAAACACTCTGCATAGGTGTTATCCGAACAGTTATCCGCAAACAAGAGCAACTCCACACGGTCGTGAGGATAATTCATGTCCAAGATAGCTTTTGTCGTTTGTGCAATAACCACATCCTCATTATGAGCAGGTACGACAATGGTAACCTTCGGATAATAAGGCAAGGGCGAAGTGTCTACACGAAAATCGCTGTGTTTAAACCAAAAGTGAACAGCTGAAAAGAGAATTACCAAGCCCCAAGCCAGAGAAATCCAAATTGTAAGCAAGGTAAAAATCATCAGTATTTGACTAATCATGTTTCACCGCCTTAAAATTCTTATTCACCCGATAGTAAAGAATATTATATGCAATAAATAGTATGGCAAAACAAATTCCAAAAAAGAAACTCACTCCCAAAGCAATTCTGAAAAATAGGTCTGTTAGAGTCATTTCCCCTCCTAATATTCTACAATTATATCCGTCTCTAATTGACGTTTCAAATAGCTCACTAAATCAGAGTAATTTTGATACTTACTTTTATTTTGCGAGTCAACCACTAAGTAACCTAATTGAAATTGAATCTCTTGCATTCCATTTTTTCCATGGAAATGCAAAGCCTCTAGATCCTTCACTATATTATTCAAACAAAATTCCTGTAAAGAAATCTGACTATCATGAGATAATATAATAAAATTCCCCTCCGAAAGATAGTAAAGTTTATCATTGTAACTTAGTTTTTGAGCAATTATTTCTTGAATACGAACTAACATGCGATTATATTCTCTCGGATTTATCTGAAAAAATAGGTCCTCATGCGACCAATGAATTAGTACTGACTGTAGCACAAATTCACTTTGTTTATTTACCATAGAATGATAATCTGATTTGGCATCATCTTCTTGATCCTGAACCTTTGAAGCCATTTTTAATAAATAATGTCGAACATTCATTAGAATACCAAGCAATGTTGGAAAACTGATTAATAAAAGCAGAACTGAAGAATTAGGGATGAAAACTACACCTGCTATTAAAACAATGACTCCCAATCCAAAAGATAAGATAAGTGTCCAAGCAAGGAGTAAATCAGATAAAACTAAAACCGAAAATAAGGCTAAGGCAAAAAACAATAGTTGCTCTAAAATAATAGTTCGAGCATAGAAAAAGCAAAGTACCAACAAAAGAAGCTCACATCCAAGCAAAGTCAGAAACCAGTTTCTAAATCTATACCAATTTTTCATTTTGTCCTAGCCCCTTCTTGAAACTCTGATGCAGATTCACCAAAGCCAAAATAATGTTTAATAGTCTGTACAATTCTTTCTGATGCATTTCCATCTCCATAAGGATTTGGTGCCTGAGACATTTGTCTATAGACAGTTTCATCTGTTAAGAGTTCGGTCATCGCTTCTTTCACACAGACTGGATCTGTACCAACTAGCTTCAAAGTACCCGCACGTACTCCTTCTGGACGTTCCGTCGTGTCACGAAGGACAAGGACAGGTTTTCCGAGAGAAGGCGCTTCTTCCTGAACACCGCCAGAGTCGGTCATGATAAAATAGCTTCTTGAAGCCAAATTATGAAAATCAAGTACATCTAAAGGTTCAATCAAATGAATACGATTGTGCCCAGCCAGTATATCTTTTGCTGCTTCTTGAACGACAGGGCTAAGGTGAACAGGATAGACAACTTCAATTTCCTGATGGAGATCTACCATCTCACGTAAAGCTGCAAAGACATTTCTCATTGGTTGACCTTGATTCTCACGACGGTGCATGGTTACCAATACAAGTTTCTTATCTGGTTCCAATTGATCCAGAACTTTATGATAGTAATCCGATTGAACGGTTAGTTTCAAGGCATCAATGGCTGTATTTCCCGTAATGACAATAGCAGACTCAGGGTGATTTTCCTTGAGGAGATTTTCTTTACTCTCACTAGTTGGAGCAAAATAGAGATCCGCAAGACTATCTGTCATCTGACGATTCATCTCTTCTGGGAAAGGAGAATATTTATCAAAGGTCCTTAGACCAGCTTCAACGTGGCCGATACGTACCTGATTATAGAAAGCAACTAAACTTGCTGCAAAAGTTGTCGTTGTATCTCCATGAACAAGAATTATATCTGGAAGTTCTTGCTTAACAACTGGATCAAACTTTTCTAAAATTTTTCCAGTAATATCTAAAAGGGATTGATTTTTCCCCATAATATCCAGGTCATAATGTGGCTCGATGCTAAACGTTTCAAGAACTTGATCAAGCATTTGACGGTGCTGAGCTGTCACAACTGTAATCGTCTCAATGCTGTCACTATGTTTTTGCAATTCCAACACTAAAGGGGCCATTTTAACAGCTTCTGGTCGTGTCCCAAAAACAACCATCACTTTCAGTTTTTTCATTATAGTATCCTTTTGTTACAATAATATTTGATACATGATATTAATCACTATATCCAATTATTTCTCAAATCAATTAATTTGAGCATCATAATTATATTACCGCCTATTAATCTAAATGTCAATTTATTATTAAAGTATACTATTGCATTTAATTGATTTTTAACAATTTGTAACCTTTTTGTAACAATTTTATTTACAACCTTTAAAAAGCCTTATTTTAGGAAATTTTAAGACTTTTTCAAAATAATCCGTATTTTAAAAAACTAAACCTTATATGTTTTTTTCGATATTTATTTTTATCTTGATATTTCAAACAATTATATTTTACCACTTCGAGGAATAAAACAAATAATTTCAAACAAAAAATCCCTTTTTCGAATGAAAAAGGGACTGTGATTGTTTACTATATTTAAAATTTAAATCTTATAAAATCTGTCTTAAAACAAATTTTTCGACAGATACAAGACCAATTCTCCGATATCTTCACAAACCGCATTCATGGCCGGTTGATGGTTCTGATACCAAACACCCGTCCCATCTGGAATATAGCCTCGTTTGATGTACAATCTCTGGGCAGGTCCATACCCTGAATGGAGCCCAACACCAAGGGTCACCTTATCCGATATGAGCCTAACTCGTTTTTCTGCTTCTTCCAGCAAGAGATTTCCAATACCTTGATTTTGAAAGGGCTCAAAAACATTGAAATCTGAAAGTTCTGGAGCCATTCCATCAAAGGGACCCTGCTTAGCATCGGGTAAAATCGTAATGTAACCCGCTACAGCACCCTCAACCTCTGCAACTAAAACTTCTCTCTCCCCACTTTCTTGTTCCTTAAAGTATCGAGTTAAAATCTCCTCTCTACTTGGCCAACCTTGGCTGATAAATCCTCGAGATAGATCTTGTATGTCAGATTCTTGCATTTTTCTAATTGAACATGTCGTCTTCATAAGTTGCTCCTTTATAGCTTTCTTCTACCATTATAGCACGATAATAAAGATTAAAAGAAAAAACCTAGTAAGACAAAAGAATCTTACTATGTCAACAGGAAATCCTTTCTAACAAAATCCTATAAAAATCTGAAAAAGAGGTCCACCCAGACTGAACTCGCCTTCTCATTTCAAAGCTCGTGAAAAAAAGACCCGTAAGGATCTTAATTCGCTTTCTTATTTACGAGCTCATGAAAAAGAGGTCCACCCGGACCTCAACTCGCTCTCTCATTTCAAAGCTCGTGAAAAAAAGACCCGTTGGGGTCTTAATTCGCTTTCTTATTTACGAGCTCATGAAAAAGAGGTCCACCCGGACCTCTTTTTTAATCTTCGTTTACGAAAGGCATCAAAGCCATTACGCGTGCGCGTTTGATAGCTGTTGTTACTTTACGTTGGTTTTTAGCTGAAGTTCCTGTTACACGACGTGGAAGGATTTTCCCACGTTCTGAAACGAAACGGCTAAGAAGTTCAGTATCTTTGTAATCAACATATTCAATTTTGTTTGCTGCGATGTAATCAACTTTTTTACGGCGTTTGAATCCGCCACGACGTTGTTGAGCCATGTTTTTTCTCCTTTATAGTATTAATTGTCCATTAGAATGGTAAATCATCATCTGAAATGTCCAATGGATTGGTTGCTCCAAATGGATTTTCAGAACGTGAAAAGTCTGGTACTGGGTTTGCAGGTGCTGATTGACCAGCAGTTGGTGCAGAATAGGCTCCACCTGAATGTCCTTCGCGCACTCCGCGGCTTTCCAACATTTGGAAATTCTCAGCCACGACTTCTGTTACGTAGACACGTTGTCCTTGCTGGTTATCGTAACTACGAGTCTGGATACGGCCTGTGATCCCGATAAGAGAGCCTTTTTTAGCCCAGTTGGCAAGATTTTCAGCCTGTTGGCGCCACATAACGACATTGATGAAATCAGCCTCACGTTCACCATTTTGACTCTTAAATGTACGGTTTACTGCAAGAGTAAAAGTCGCAACTGCTACATTTGATGGGGTATAACGCAACTCAGCGTCACGTGTCATACGCCCTACAAGTACAACATTGTTAATCATAATTTACCTTCTTACGCGTCAAGTTTGACGATCATGTGACGAAGAATGTCAGCGTTGATTTTTGAAAGACGGTCAAACTCTTTAAGAGCTGCGTCGTCGTTTGCTTCAACGTTAACGATGTGGTAAAGTCCTTCACGGAAATCTTGGATTTCGTATGCAAGACGACGTTTTTCCCATGATTTTGATTCAACAACAGTTGCACCGTTGTCAGTCAAGATAGAGTCAAAACGTGCTACCAAAGCGTTTTTCGCTTCTTCTTCAATGTTTGGACGAATGATATAAAGAATTTCGTATTTAGCCATTGATATGTTCCTCCTTTTGGTCTAATGACCCCTAGTCTTTGCAAGGGGTAAGTGAGGTTTGCTCACAATAAACTATTATACTAGAAAAACTGATAGATAGCAAGATAAAAGTGAAAAAAGAAGATGAAAACATCTTCTTTTTACTAGTTTATGGTTTGATACGGTGTAACATACGTGGGAATGGAATGGCTTCACGGATGTGTTTTGTACCTGCTGCGAAGGTTACCATACGCTCGATACCGATACCAAATCCTCCGTGTGGTACTGTACCGTATTTACGAAGGTCAAGGTAGAATTCATACTCTGTACGATCCATGCCAAGTTCTTCCATCTTAGACACAAGGGCATCGTAGTCTTCCTCACGCATAGAACCACCGATGATTTCTCCGTAACCTTCTGGAGCGAGCAAGTCCGCACAAAGCACGCGATCTGGATTTCCAGGAACTGGTTTCATGTAGAAGGCCTTGATAGCTGCTGGGTAGTTCATGACAAATGTTGGCACACCAAAGTGGTTTGAAATCCATGTTTCGTGTGGTGAACCGAAGTCATCTCCATGTTCCAAATGCTCGTAGTCAGCATCTTCATCATTTTCATGCTCTTGCAAGAGGTCAATGGCTTGATCGTAAGTGATGCGTTTAAATGGCTCAGCAATGTAGCGTTTCAAGAGCTCTGTATCACGTTCCAAGGTTTCCAAGGCTTGAGGCGCACGATCAAGAACACCCTGAAGAAGGGCTTTTACATACGCTTCTTGCAAGTCAAGTGACTCATCGTGTGTCAAGTAGGAGTACTCAGCATCCATCATCCAGAACTCAGTCAAGTGACGGCGCGTTTTTGATTTTTCAGCACGGAATACTGGACCAAAGTCAAAGACACGGCCAAGAGCCATAGCTCCTGCTTCTAGGTAAAGCTGACCTGATTGACTCAAGTAGGCTGGCGTTCCAAAGTAATCTGTTTCAAAGAGTTCTGTTGAATCTTCTGCTGCATTTCCTGAAAGAATTGGGCTATCAAACTTCATGAAGCCGTTCTTGTCGAAAAACTCATAAGTCGCATAGATAATCGCGTTACGGATTTGCATAACCGCTACTTGCTTACGAGAGCGGAGCCATAAGTGACGGTTGTCCATCAAGAAGTCAGTTCCGTGTTCTTTTGGTGTGATTGGGTAGTCTTGAGATTCACCGATCACTTCGATGTCTGTAATATCGAGCTCATAACCAAACTTAGAACGTTCGTCTTCTTTGACAATTCCTGTCACATAAACAGAAGTTTCTTGGCTCAAGCGTTTGATTGTGTCAAATTTTTCAAGACCTACCTCTTCACCAAATTTTTCAATAAAGTTTGGTTTAAAGGCTACACCTTGGAAGAAGGCTGTTCCATCACGCAATTGCAAGAAGGCAATTTTTCCTTTTCCTGATTTGTTGGCAACCCAGGCTCCGATGGTCACTTCTTGACCAACGTAGTCTTTTACTTCGATGATTGTTACACGTTTTGTCATAATCTATCTTCCTTTTTTCGTTTAACTTGTCCGAAGACATCATTACCCACTATTTTACCATAAATAGACTGCGATAGCTAGGTTCGACTAGAGAAAATTCGCGAGATTTTCGTTACAAAAAATCTTCGCCAAAAAGGCGAAGATTCTAAGTTTTATTTTTCCATAAACTGGTGCAAACGACGAATAGCTTCTTTCAAGGTATCCAAGTCTGTGGCATAGCTGAGACGAACATTTTCTGGTGCTCCAAATCCAGCTCCTGTAATCAAGGCCAGTCCGACTTCTTCGAGAATAGCTGTTGTAAACTCTGTCACATCGGTATAACCCTTCATTTCCATCGCTTTTTTAACATTTGGGAAGAGATAGAAGGCACCTTGGGGCTTGACAACTTCGAATCCTGGCACTTGGCACAAGAGTGGATAAATGGTATTCAAACGTTCTTCAAAGGCTTGACGCATGGTTTCAACAGAGTCTTGCGGTCCAGTTAGGGCTTCAATGGTAGCATATTGAGACACTGCTGTCAGATTTGAAGTCGTTTGTCCTGTTAGTTTGCTCATAGCAGCGATAATTTCAGGATTTCCCACCGCATAACCTACCCGCCAACCAGTCATGGCATAGGCCTTAGATACACCGTTAATTACGATGGTTTGCTTGCGAATGTCTTCTGACAGACTAGAGATTGGAACAAATTCGTTCCCGTTATAAACCAAACGGCCATAAATATCATCTGCTAGGATAAGGACATCATGCGCAACAGCCCAATTTCCAATAGCCATGAGTTCCTCACGAGAGTAAATCATACCGGTCGGATTCGATGGCGAATTGAGAACCAAGACCTTGGTCTTATCTGTTCGAGCTGCTTCTAGCTGCTCTACTGTTACTTTAAAGTGATTGTCTTCCTTTGCCTGGACAAAGACTGGCACACCTTCTGCCATCTTGACCTGGTCTCCATAGCTGACCCAGTATGGTGTAGGAATGATGACCTCATCACCTGGATTGACCACAGCCATAAAGAAGGTGTAGAGAGAGAACTTGGCACCAGTGGCAAAGGTAACCTCGTTAGCCGCTACGGAATACCCATAGTAGCGTTCAAAATAGGTATTAACCGCCGCTTTTAACTCTGGTAGGCCTGAAGCAACTGTATAAAAGGAAGCTCGTCCGTCACGAATCGCTTCCACCGCCGCATCCTGAATATTTTCAGGAGTATGAAAATCTGGCTGTCCCAAGGTTAAGAAAAGAACATCTTTTCCTTGAGCTTTTAATGCTTTGGCTCTTGCATCACTGGCTAGAGTGACACTTTCTTCCATTTCTAGTACACGTTTGGATAGTTTCATATGCCCTCCTTATCGGATCACTACTCCTGTTTCAAAGTCGACCAGATAGAACTGGTTTCCTGACTTAACTTCCCAAATCGGCTTGTCCTGATAACGACCAAAGGTGATTTTGTCAATGTCGCTAGCTCCTTTTTCCCTCGAAATCGTCGCTGCCTTGTCTTGAGAAATCCCCTTATCAAGCTGATAAACATAAATCTTATGGTCATTCTTTTCAATCAGTACGGCAATGGCCTCTTGCTTTTTATTATGTCCCAGAACACTGTAATAACCCTCTAGACCATTGTAGAAATCAACCTGATCTGCCTGTTCCAATTCTGCATACTGCTTGGCCAGTTTTTCTCCCTCAACTCTAGCATCTTGATAGGGTTTCATGCTGAGGGAAATCAGGTAAAGAAAGGATCCAGTCAACACTAGTAGCACCAGAGAAATGCCGATTCCGTATTGTATAAGTAGCTTGTTTTTTGCTTTTTTCTGTCTTAGTTTCACTCGTCTATTTTACCATCTCTCCTCCTTTATTACAAGTGAAGACAGGAACATTCTGAGATAATTTCCCTATAAAATCCATGCCTCTTGTATTTCTATTTATTTATTGATAGAATACCCTTATGAAACAATATTTGAAAAAGAAAATTTCCGATAATCAACTAGACTTAAAAACGGCTATCGTTCTCAATAAAGCGATGCGAAGTTTTAAACCTTATGAAACCAAGGCTGCCAAAGAACACGGACTAACCCCTACTCAATTTTCCGTTCTGGAAACTCTCTATAGCAAGGGAGAACTGCGTATTCAGGATTTGATTGAAAAAATGTTGGCCACTTCTGGAAACATGACTGTTGTTATTCGAAACATGGTCCGAGATGGCTGGATTTCTAGAACTTGTGACCCAAAAGACCGTCGTTCTTTTTTCCTGAAACTAACACCAGCTGGACGCAAAAAAATTGAAGAGGTTCTTCCTGACCATATTAACTTTATTGTAGATGCTTTTAGTATCTTGGAAGATGAGGAAAAGGAAGATTTGATTCGGATTTTAAAAAAATTTAAAAATTTGTGAGCAAAATTATTGCTAATTAGTATTATTTGTTGTAACATAGACGGTAACAAAAGAGTTCGCTCTTTGAATTTTAAACTAAAGGAGACATATCATGTCTAAAAAAGTACTATTTATCGTCGGATCATTACGCCAAGGTTCTTTCAACCACCAAATGGCCCTTGAAGCTGAGAAAGCACTTGCCGAAAAAGCTGAAGTTAGCTATCTTGATTACTCAGCTGTTCCCCTCTTCAGCCAAGATCTTGAAGTTCCAACTCATCCAGCTGTAGCTGCCGCTCGCGAAGCTGTTCTTGCTGCCTATGCCATCTGGATTTTCTCTCCAGTCTACAACTTCTCTATCCCTGGAACAGTGAAAAACTTGCTTGACTGGCTCTCGCGTGCCATTGACTTGTCTGATACACGTGGTGCTTCTGCCCTCCAAGACAAGTTTGTTACTGTCTCATCTGTAGCCAATGCCGGTCACGATCAACTCTTTGCTATTTATAAAGACCTCTTGCCATTTATCCGCACACAAGTCGTTGGTGATTTCACTGCTGCACGTGTCAATGACTCTGCTTGGGCAGACGGAAAATTGGTGTTAGAAGAAACAACTGCTTCATCACTTGCCAAACAAGCTGACAACCTTCTTACAGCCATCAACTAATCCAGCAAAAACCAGCTCGAATGAGCTGGTTTTATGCTTGTTTCACAAAGACGAGTTCTAAATCACTTGATAAATCAGGTCGATAATCAAAACCTGCAAAACTGAGTTTGCGAGCTTGTTCAACAGTTTGAACTTGCCCTTCTATCAAGGCGGTCAAAAAGGCCCCACGCGCTTTCTTAGAAATGGTTGAGTGGATTTTCAACTGCCCAGCCTTGTCCTCCATAAATTTGAAGGTCACTATCTTTTCTCTGATTTCCTTAGAAAATACAGTTTCAAACTCTGATGATAAGAGAGAAAAAATGACTTCTTCACCCCTCAAAGCTTCATCGTAGGCTGATTTCCAATGACTCTTTAGGGTTTTTCCAGCCACTTTTAACTTCATCAAGAAGTCCAAACGGTGAGGAGCCATGGGAGATAGGGCAGGAACTACGCCATAAAAAGCTGATGTAATTAAAACATGATTTTCAAGATAGGTTTGTTCAGCCTCGGTTAAACCATCTCGTTTGATGTGGCGATACATGAGACCATCAAAGAGTTTCAGGGCTGGATAATTCTTAGCCCTCTGATCTTTTAGAGCTTGAATATGAGCGTACTCTTCTTCCGCTTTCTCGGCTGATACCTTATAAAAACTTTCTAATTCACTAGCTGAGTAGTGCGCCAGTGAGTCAAGGACTGCCTGACTTTCTTCACTCAAAGGGAGCGCTTCGACAATAGGAAGGTTTGTGTTCATATCTTTAGCTGTTGGGATTAAAATTTTCATATTGTTAGTGTAGCATATTTTTCAATCACGACCAAGAATTTCATCTTAAAAACCTCGGTTTAGACCGAGGTTTCTTTGTTTACTGCACTTTAAAGGTTTTGAGGTAATTATCTTTTCCAACTTGACCTTCGAAGGATTGGCCATTTTCAAGGTAAGGAAGGTCGTCTGACACGGAAGCCTTGACCTTATAAATCTTGCCATCAACTTTGAAGAAGTAAACGGTATCCCCCTTGATGACAGCTGATTTAAGATCTGAAACCACTCCCTTGATGTTTTCTACCGTTTCATTATCCAACTCTAGGTCATTTTTATTGGCATATTTGCTGAGGAGTTCATCTACCGTAGCTGCTACGATGACGTTTTGGTACTCCACGGCATCGACCAATGCATATTCCTTGACCAAGCCTGCATTGTCCTTTAAGCCCATGATATAAAGAGGCTTGTCATTGAGATTAACAAGGATAGGGAAGGTAGCCTTGTAGGCCTTCTCTTGCACTGCTCCTTCTGCGGAAGCACGGGCTGATTCTTCAGTTGCTGAAGCTAGATTGTACTTGGTGATTTCACCAGTGCGCATATTTTCAAGGATAAATCCTAGATTACTTTCGTCAGCATTTGCTGAAGTCACTCCCGTGTAGAGATAAATGTCATTTCCGATAGAAAGATAGTTATAGCCCTCTGTCGTTTGGGTAACATTTTTCTTAGAAATCAAGGCATTCCAGAAGCCGTCTTTATACTTGCCGTTGTAGTTGATTTGTTCGATAGTTTCTTCGGCTGGATAGACACGGTCCACCCATTCTGGCACCTCATCCAAGCTGTATTCCTTGGTTTCTCCATTGGTAGCATCTAAGATAATAACAGATGAAGGACGAGGAACTCCTAGACCAAACTGTTTTTGATAAACGGTTGCTACATAGAAGGGATTGCCTTCATCATCCACCTCAAAGGATGGCGTTTTAAAAATCTTGGTTGGGTACTTGATTCGAAGATGACGTTTGACATCACGATTAAAATACTCAGAGTCTGAATACTTCATGGGCGTTTTTAAATCCACTAATTCCGCATTTCCTGTCACCATATCAACCTTGATATACTCACCAATTCCCTTGGACTGATTATTAAACCATTTGATCGGGTCGGCATACTCTAAAGGTGTCACCCGATAGGGCTTTCCATCAACAGTCAGCTGGGTATAAGTATCTGCTGCTACGTACTGGGAGACCTTATCCGTCAGAGAGCCTAGGTAACGGTCACCAATCTTTTCTGCAGTGCTCCGATCTAGGATTGGAACCTTACTGGTATCACTCTTAGGAAAATCTTTAAAATCTTTTTCTGTGATAGACACCACATTAGCATAATTTTTGGCTTGGAAAAAGCTAGAGGTCACTAGGCTTACCAGACCAGCGAGTGCAAAGATGATACCTGCAGTCAGAAACAATCCTCTACTAAGTTTGGTAAAAAGAAATCCTTCTAGATTGAGTTCGTTGGTAACCTTGCCATGGCGTAGGTGAACTGTCTTGACCAAATTGGTACCCTTGCGGAAACTAAACAAAATGCCCATCACCACTAGATGCCCACAGAGAAAGAAGATGAATTCCCAGCTAGTCAGATTGAAGGGTGGTAAAAAGATATACCAGGTCGTCGCGACCAAAACAAGTTCAAAAAGGATGCGTTTCATCTGAGTTCCTCCTAAATAATCCGTCCTTCCAAATGATCCAGTTCATGTTGGCAGATCTGAGCTGGAAAACCTGTTAGCGTAATGGTCTGCTCCTGCCACTTACTATCACGATAGGAAACCGTAATCGTTTCATAACGAGTCGTTGGTCTCACTCCTGTCAAGGATAAACAACCTTCCTCTGTCTCGTAAGGTCCTTTATAGGAAAGGAGAATGGGGTTAAACATAACCATGGGAACTAGACCAAGATTAAAGATAATCACGCGCTTCTGCACACCAATCATATTAGCCGCCAGACCGACACAGGTCTCTAGATTAGCCAGCAGGGTATCCTGCAAATCCTTAGCCAGATAAAGGTCTTCTTGACTTGCAGGTTTCGAGACCTGCGACAAGAATAAGACATCTCGGACAATTCTCTTTTCCATTCTCTTACGCTCCTTACAACTTTACTTTATTATAGCACAAAAGGGGGCAACTTCTAGTCCTTTCCCTCAAATGCAAAAAAAGTCATCCGAAGATGACTTTCTTTTTAAATCGCATTCTTATCAAGACCAAGTTTACGTTGAACAAACTTAACGATTTCGACGATAAGTATCATTGAGAAGCTTCCAGCTAGAACAATACCCCATTGTGACAAGTCCAGTTTGGTAACATGGAAGATACCTTCAAGCGGTTCTACGACGATTGTTGCCATGAGAAGGATGAAGGATACCAAGATGGACCAGTTAAAGGTCTTAGACTTGAATGGGCCAACTGTCAAGATGGATTGGTAAACAGACTTGACATTGTAGGCATGGAATAGTTGAATCAAACCAAGGGTTGCAAAGGCCATAGTAAGGGCATCCGCATGAATGGCATGATTGTCACCCACATGAACTGGGTAAGCAATTGCAAGTCCATAAACACTCATAACAATAGCTGCTTGGAGTACACCTTGATAGATGATAGAACTCAAAACACCACCTGAGAAGAAGCTTGACTTACGTCCACGAGGTTTGTGGGTCATAACACCTGGCTCAGCAGGTTCAACACCAAGAGCGATAGCTGGGAAGGTATCGGTTACCAAGTTGATCCACAAAAGATGAACTGGCTGCAAGACGTCCCAACCAAACAAGGTTGATAAGAAGATAGTTAATACTTCAGCAGTATTGGCAGAAAGTAAGTACTGAATGGTCTTTTGAATATTTGAGAAGACCTTACGTCCTTCTTCAACTGCGACGATAATGGTCGCAAAGTTATCATCCGCAAGAATCATGTCAGAAGCTCCCTTAGAAACCTCTGTACCAGTGATTCCCATACCGATACCGATGTCGGCTGTTTTCAGAGCTGGCGCATCATTAACACCGTCACCTGTCATGGCAACGACCTTACCTTGGTTTTGCCAAGCTTTCACGATACGAACCTTGTGCTCCGGAGATACACGCGCATAAACAGAGTATTGACCAACGACTTTTTCAAATTCTTCATCAGAAAGTTCGTTAAGCTCAGCACCAGTCAAGACACGGTCTTCCGAGTCATTTTCATCGATAATTCCCAAACGTTTGGCAATAGCTTCTGCTGTGTCTTGGTGGTCACCCGTAATCATGATTGGACGGATTCCCGCTTCCTTAGCGACACGAACGGCTTCTGCCGCTTCGGCACGCTCAGGGTCAATCATCCCAATCAAACCAGTAAAGATCAAGTTGTTTTCAAGCTCTTCAGAAGTAAGATTTTCTGGAATACTATCTATAATCTTATAAGCACCTGCAAGGACACGCAAGGCTTGGTGAGCCATTTCCGAGTTGTTTGTATGGATTAATTCAGTGACTTTCTCATCAATCGGAGCAACATCTCCAGCCTTATCACGAGCAACACAACGTTTCAAGAGTTGATCTGGAGCCCCCTTGACTGCCACGAGGAATTTACCATCTGGCAATGGATGAACCGTTGACATGAGTTTACGATCTGAGTCAAACGGTAATTCAGCTACACGAGGATATTTCTCTAAGAACCCTTTAACATCGTAACCCTTGTCCAAGGCATACTGGATGAAGGCTGTTTCCGTTGGATCCCCAATCAGGTTTCCTTCAGCATCAATCTTGGTATCGTTGGCCAAGACAACAGAACGAAGTAGGGGCATGTCCAAGCCAAGTTCAATCTCATCAGCTGAGTCATGTAGGACTGCGTCATAGAAGACTTTCTCGACTGTCATCTTGTTCATGGTAAGTGTACCAGTCTTATCAGAAGCGATGATTTCAGTCGAACCAAGTGTTTCGACTGCTGGCAACTTACGAACGATAGAGTTTCGTTTGGCCAAAACTTGAGTACCAAGGGCAAGAACGATCGTCACGATAGCTGGGAGTCCTTCTGGAACGGCTGCAACAGCAAGCGCAACAGAGGTCATCAACTCACCAAGTGGATTTTTTCCTTGAATGAAGACACCAACAACAAAAGTAACAAGGGCAATGACCAAGATAGCATAGGTCAAAACCTTAGAAAGGTTGTTCAAGTTTTGTTTGAGTGGCGTATCTGTCTCATCCGCATCTTGGAGCATGCCAGCGATATGACCCACTTCAGTATACATACCTGTATTGACAACAACACCAAGACCACGACCGTAGGTCACGTTTGAGTTTTGGAAGGCCATATTGACACGGTCACCAATACCAGCATCTGCAGCGAGTTCTACAGTCAAATCTTTTTCAACTGGAACAGACTCACCTGTCAGAGCTGCTTCTTCGATTTTAAGAGAATTAGCTTCTAGCAAACGTAGGTCTGCTGGCACTACATCACCTGCTTCGAGAGCTACGATATCACCTGGTACCAATTCTTTGGAATCAATCTCAGCCATGTGTCCATCACGAATAACGCGAGCAGCTGGACTAGACATAGATTTGAGGGCTTCGATGGCTTCTTCTGCTTTTCCTTCTTGGTAAACACCAAAGGCAGCGTTGATGATAACCACAGCAAGGATAATGATGGCATCTGCGATATCTTCCCCACCAGAAGTTACGACTGACAAGATAGCCGCAGCAACTAGGATGATAATCATCAAATCCTTAAATTGCTCGATAAATTTGACTAGGAGAGATTTTTTCTCACCCTCTTCCAGTTCATTGCGTCCATATTCAGCTAGGCGTTTCTGTGCTTCGCTAGACGAGAGACCTTGCTCAGTTGCTTCAACCGACTTCAAGACCTCTTCAGGACTTTGAGTATAAAACGCTTGGCGTTTTTGTTCTTTTGACATGTGTCTCCTCCTTGACATTGTGTGCAAAACAAGTTCTCTTTTAGTTTTATGACAAACAAAAAGAGACCTGTTAATCATAACAAGTCTCGCTGTTTAAGATAGTGCCGGAAAACATACTTTTCAGTATACAATTCGGAATGACGACACTATCACAGGTTTCTGCCAGCTACTCCCTTGAGTAGTACTATTATATCAAAATTTGAAAAGTTTTCAAGGGTTAAAATCAGATGAAACACTTTCTGAATCAAAAGTACGTTCACTGATAATATATCTAGGACGACGTTTTGTTTCCAGATAAATTTTTCCAACATACTCACCAATTACACCCAAACTAATCAATTGAACTCCACCAAGTAAGCTAACTATTGCATAGGTGCTCGCCCAGCCAGCCACGACTGTACCAGCAAACTTACTCCATATAACCCAAATAATCAATAGAAAACTAAAGAGTGACGTCAAAACACCAAGACTTGTAATCAACCGAATCGGTTTTATTGATAAACTTGTAATACCATCCATAGCCAAACCAAGCATTTTAGACAGTGGGTAATGGCTCTCACCAGCAATTCGTTCATGTCGCTTATACGATACGTAAGAATATTTAAAGCCAACTAAAGGCATTAAACCACGAAGAAAAAGATTGACCTCAGGGAATTTTTCTAATTCCTTCAAGAATCTTTTAGAAACCAATCGATAGTCAGCATGATTAAAAACGACTTCTGCTCCGAATAGGCGTAAAACTTTATAAAAACCTTCAGCTGTAATTCGTTTAAAAGCAGAGTCCGTATCACGGTTATCACGTACACCGTAGACAATTTCAGAACCGCTTTTATATTCTTCAATCATTTTATCCATACAATTGATATCATCTTGTCCATCGGCATCAATAGTAATGACAATATCAGCAAACTGAATGGCCTCATACATACCTGCAAGTACACTACTTTGATGACCTCTGTTACGACTTTGCGATACACCAACCACAGAAGGGATAGATTTAGCATAACTTTCTATCAGTTCCCAAGTCCGATCCTTACTACCATCGTTTACATACATAATTTTACTATGGCAGTGGATTTCTTCTTTCTTTATTAATTGTTCAATTTTTTCAACAAACATTGGATTAGTATGCGGTAAGACTTGTTCTTCGTTATAACATGGAACAACGATATATAAAATTGGCTTGTGTCTACTCATCTCTTTCTCCTAATCTTTTTATCCCAAAAGGAAAGTTGGTTCCTCTAAACATCCTGACTATCAATTCACAGCCCAAAATTGTTAATATAACTACAAAAACTGTCGTTATATATTGATTAACAAAAATTCCAGTATATTTCGTAGACAATTCTTTAACTAATTTTTCTACTAACACCAGAACTATCGGCGAATGTACTCCATAATAAATCAACGTTTTTTGGCCGATTGATTTCAAAATGGAACTCTCTGGAATTGTTTTAAAAAATATAAGAACACTCCAAATTCCTGAAATAGCTGCCAAGTAAAATAAGAAATGATTCCCAATTTGCTGATAATACAAATCAACAATTTGATAGCCACTCACTCGATAGTTTAGTTTACTGCTATAATTGGTAAGAATAAGTCCAATCGGTAAAAGGTAAATTGAAAAATACTTTTCTAATTGATGTAAATTATTCTTAGTCCATACTCCCAGCAAGATGAAAATCAGAGCAACAGGAACTAAATCAATATTCCAAATTAAATAATACTCCCTCTCATATACCTTCTGTCCGAGATAGACCAAAACCAAGAGAGATAAGATTATTATCACCCACTGGCTCAAATTCCATCTTCTCTTTAAAATAAAGTAACTGAAAACATGAGCCAAAAACATCACATTCAAAAACCATAATTGAAAATAAATATGCAAACGATCTGAAATCAGTAACTGTTTTATAAAATGAAGAATATCAAAACTCAGAACCTGATCAGGGTACATAACAAAAAGTTGAAACAGAAAAACAAAACTATTTAGCAAGAAAAAAGGAATAACTAAACTCTTTACCTTATTTAAACAATAGCCTGAGAAGGTTTCGTATTTTCTAACATTCAAAGTAAAACCAGATAAGAAAAAGAACAACGGTATGTGGAATGAATAGAGAAGCAACTTTGCATTGTTTGGAACGAAGCTACTATGTCCAATGATAACTAATATAATTGCTAAACCTTTAGACATATCTATGTAACCAATTCGGTTCTTCATACTATCCTCCTGTTCCTAATTTTAAACGATAAACGCTCATATCTGAAGTGACAGATTCAACTTCCTCAAAGTAAACATCCTTCTGATAATGTTCTTTCATAATTTTTTTAACACTATCCATATTCCCTGAGGAAGTGGACCAAAAGAAGAGAATATTCTGATTGTTGATTGCAGAAGACAACAGATTTTCAGGTTCTTCAACTCCGTATCGTTTCATTTGTTCATAATAATGAGGAGAAAAAGTTTGCCAATTTCCTAATGTAGTTGTATTTGTCACTAACTGATTGGGTCTTAATTTAAAAGTTGACAATGTAGGCTGTGAAGAAACCAAAGTGCCATATCCACCAAAAACAATAAGTTTATCCGAATTCCTCTGTACAAGATTTTGGTACTCTGAGACTACTGACGATTGAATATAGGGAAACCAATACAGTTCTTGTCCAAGCTGATTTATCCATACTGCTCCTCCTAGTATTCCCATTATTTGTAAGCTAAGGAACACCTTCCTCTTATCAAATAAACATCTTTTTTCATAAAATGATCGAGCATAAAAAATAAATACTAATAAGAAACATACTATTAGAGGGATATATACGCGCTCTACTACCCTCTGTCTAACAAAGAGAGCTCCAATTAAAAGTAAGGGGGAAATCGGTACAAACCATCCGTATAGCTTCTTAGGCTTAAAAATCAAGAACCAACTAATCAGTACTAAAGAGAAGGTTGTCAGTATACTATTCTTAAAAAAATCTGATATCATCTGAGGCAGATTAAACGAGTATTTCTCTGAGAGGGAGCGAACAGATTGAATGTTTGTTAAAAGAGTATTGCTTAAGGCTTTTTTTTCAGCAAATAACCAGTAGGTGGAGACATTCAAATCATTCTCACTTACTCCCAAAGCTTCAAATTCATTCGCATGTCTTTGATAATCAATAGCAGGATAATCTCTCAAATTCGTACTTAGGGCATTCCATGTCAAATACTCCTGTACGTCAGCTTTCCCTAGTGTATATAGTTTATTGGAAGCAAAAATCAGTAAAATGACGCTAAATAATAAAACAACTTCTTTTCTTTTTTTAGAAGATATCCACTCAAAGAGCAGAAAAGGGAATAACAGTAAAATAAAGCTTGATATAATTTGAGGTCGAATGGATAAACCAATGAACAATAGTGATAGTCCTGAAATGTACCTTTTGTCAAATAGTAAAAAAGTTGCTGCTGTAGCTGATAAATATGCGATAACGGAAAAAGAAAAATATTTAATAAGTATCAATTGGGCTAAAAACACAATTGGAAGCAAAAGATACAGTTTTTTCTTATAAAAAAAGATAGCATAGACACCAAAACTAATACAATAAATACTAACTAAAAAGATAAAAAAAATATTCCAATCAGTAAAAATTTTTTGAAGAAAGACCAACCCTGTAGATAATAAAATTCCTACATAGGGTAATAGCATATTATCCCCAGATAATATAGTTTGATTCACCATGATATCATCTACTACAGGATATTCAAAACCTCTCATCGATATATAGAGATAAAAAAATAAAAATGGCAAAAATAAAAAACTTAAGCTAAGTAGCCTACTGACCATATTTTTATTTATCATTACAAGCTCTCTTTCGAATAAATATTACTCTTCAATTCTACCACATTTCCTTATAAAAAACTAGCTTACCTCCAATCTTGTAAGCCTATATCGTTTGAATTTTCCTTTGAAAACCAGTATAATGTAAGAATACTATATGCCTAGAAAGGAAGTCCGATGAACCAATCCATGTCAAATCTCAAATTGGCAGAGCGCGGAGCCATTATCAGCATTTCGACCTACCTCCTCTTGTCTGCTGCAAAATTGGCAACTGGCCACCTCCTGCATTCTTCCAGTTTGGTGGCAGATGGTTTCAACAACGTATCGGACATCATTGGAAACGTTGCTCTCTTGATTGGGATTCGGATGGCCCGCCAACCTGCAGACCGTGACCATCGCTTTGGTCACTGGAAGATTGAAGATTTGGCTAGCTTGATTACTTCCATCATCATGTTCTATGTTGGTTTTGATGTGCTTCGGGACACCATTCAGAAAATCCTTAGTCGGGAACAAACACCTATTGATCCTTTGGGAGCGATTCTAGGAATCATTTCAGCAGCGGTCATGTTTGCTGTTTATCTCTATAACACACGCCTCAGTAAGAAATCCAAATCCAAGGCTCTCAAGGCAGCTGCTAAGGACAATCTTTCCGATGCTGTCACCTCGCTTGGGACGACCATTGCTATCCTAGCCAGCAGTTTCAATTACCCTATCGTGGATAAATTGGTCGCTATCATCATCACCTTCTTTATCTTAAAAACAGCCTATGATATCTTTATCGAGTCTTCCTTCAGTCTTTCAGATGGTTTTGATGACCGTCTGCTAGAGGACTACCAAAAGGCCATCATGGAGATTCCAAAGATTAGTAAGGTCAAGTCCCAAAGAGGGCGTACCTACGGTAGCAATATCTACCTTGATATCACCTTAGAAATGAATCCCGACTTATCAGTCTATGAGAGTCACGAAATTGCGGACCAGGTCGAATCCATGCTGGAAGAGCGTTTTGGAGTCTTTGATACCGATGTCCATATCGAGCCAGCTCCCATACCTGAGGACGAGATTTTAGACAATGTCTATAAAAAACTGCTCATGCGTGAGCAATTGATTGACCAAGGAAATCAGCTAGAAGAACTCCTTGCTGAGGACTTTCTCTATATCCGTCAAGATGGAGAGCAGATGGATAAAGTCGCTTATCAAGCCGAAAAAGAACTTAAAGCTGCTATTAAGGATATTCAAATCACTTCCATTAGTCAGAAAACCAAGCTCATTTGCTATGAGCTAGATGGTATCGTCCATACCAGTATCTGGCGTCGCCATGAGACTTGGCAAAATACTTTCCACCAGGAAACTAAAAAAGAAGACAAACAGTGACCCTATCCAGTGGATAGGGCCTTTTTGATTATTCTACTTTAAGCAAAGACAGACTATGACGGTTTGGAAGATTTGCTTTTCGAAGCTTGTTTTGCCTCTTTTCTTGCTTGACGATTTTGTTCGATACGCCATTCTCTTTCATAGTACTTCATGATCTCATAGACCCTTTCAGGAAAATCTACATCTAGTAGAATGATAGGGATGATCAAATCTGCTGACGGATGAAAAGGGAAACACCTTCTCTTCAGTAGAGCTAGAAGTGATTGGGATTTCACATTTTCCTTGTTTTTAAAATAAACTTCAATCCGATAGGAATTCCTATACTTTCCTCCAATCCGAGAGAAGGAAAATTCCTCTACATCTGCCCAAGCATAGAAATGACTGGGTTTCTTTGGATTCGGTTTGTAGTAAAACCCCTCAACTGTGCATCTCAAATACTCCTTATCCAAGCTTAACAGTCTGTATGTCTGATAAATGACTACTCCAGCACAAAAGAGGACAACTAGCATAAACAAAAGACTTATCGCATGAAGTTTGCTCCCCTTTTCCGAATACGAATAGAGATAAGATAGAGGTAACAAGACGAAAAGACCGAACAAGGTATTCCAAATGATTTTCTTGGGACTACGTTTAATGATTTTTTCTTCCATCATGCCAACTCACTTAGGTATTCATAACGTTCGTATTTTTCAAGAAGTGCTTCGTTTTTCTCGTCTAGCTCTTTCTGAAGCGTCGCCAATTTGCCAAAGTCAGAGCCATTTGCCTGCATTTCTTCTTCAATAGCAGCGATACGATTTTCCAAGGCTTCAATATCGCCTTCAATGCTTGCCCACTCCTGCTTTTCTTGGTAGGTCATGCGTTTCTTGTCTTCACGGACCTTGACCACTTTCTCCTTTTCGGCCTTTTGCACTTGATTGGCCATCTCTGTTTCAAAGGCTTTTTCATCAAGATAGTCGGTGTAATGGCCAAAGAAGGGAAGAATCTTGCCATCCTCAAAAGCGAGAATCTTGGTCGCTACCTTATCCAAGAAATAACGATCGTGGCTAACTGTCAAGACAGGACCTGCAAAGCCCCGCAAGAAATTTTCCAAGACTGTCAAAGTCGCAATATCTAGGTCATTGGTCGGCTCGTCCAAAAGAAGAACATTGGGTTTTTCCAAGAGCAGTTTGAGGAGATAAAGACGCTTTTTCTCTCCACCAGACAATTTCTCAATCAAGGTTCCATGCGTCGAACGTGGGAAGAGGAACTGCTCTAGCAACTCTGCAATGGAAGTCGTAGAACCACCACTGGTCTTAACCTCTTCTGCTACTTCCTGCAGGTAATTGATAACGCGCTTGCTTTCATCTAAACCTTCAATTTGTTGAGAGAAATAGGCAATGCGAACCGTCTCACCGATGATAACTTGACCTTTAGTCGGCTCAAGACTTCCTGCGATGAGGTTTAGAAGAGTTGACTTCCCGACACCATTATCCCCAACGATTCCGATACGGTCTTTAGCTTGCACTAAGAGATTAAAATCTTGCAAAATGGGCTTGTTCTCATAAGCAAAGGAAACATTCTGAAACTCGATGACTTTTTTCCCAATCCGACTTGTTTCAAAGTTCATGGTCAAGTCTGTTTCAGCAACGCCACCTGAAACTTCTTTTTTCAAATCGTAGAAACGATTGATACGGGCCTGTTGCTTGGTCGCACGGGCCTGTGGTTGTCTACGCATCCAGGCTAATTCTTGCTTATAAAGTTGTTCCTTTTTGTGGAGAAGTGCTGCATCACGCTCATCTTGTTCAGCCTTGAGGCGAACATAGTCCTGATAATTTCCCTGATACTCGGTCAAGCCTGCTCGGTCCAACTCGAAAATCCGCGTTGATAGTGCATCTAGGAAATAACGATCGTGGGTGATAAAGAGAACTGTCTTCTTAGAATTCTTCAAAAAAAGAGTCAGCCACTCAATGGTCGCAATGTCCAGGTGGTTGGTCGGCTCGTCCAGAAGCAAGAGGTCGTGGTTTCCTAGGAGAACTTGCGCCAACTGGACCCGTCTTCTGAGACCGCCTGACAATTCACCAACTGGAGTCGACAAGTCCTGAATACCTAGCTTACTGAGGACCGTCTTGACCTGGCTTTCAATTTCCCAGGCTTGGAGAGAATCCATCTCTGCCATGACCCGTTCCAAACGAGCCTGCTTGTCCTCACTGTAATTGAGCATGATTAACTCATACTCACGAATCAACTGGATTTCCTTGAGGTCGCTAGAGAGAACCGTATCCAAGACCGTCTTGCTATCATCAAAATCAGGATCCTGTGTCAAGTAGCCAATCTTATAGTCATTCTTAGCAGAAAAAGGACTGACATCCCCATCAAAGCCAGAAACGCCAGAAAGGACGTCTAAAAGGGTGGTCTTACCCGTCCCATTGACACCTATTAGACCGATTCTATCCAAGTCATGGATGATAAAGGAAATATCCTTAAAAACGGTCTTGTCACCAACGGATTTGCTTAGTTTTTCAACGATAAAATCACTCATTTTTTCTCCCTCAGGTAAGCATGGATAGCTTGACGATCATTTTCCAACTCTCCATCGACAATGGCAAACTCAATCTCTGTTAAAATCTCTCCCAAGTCTGGTCCTGGCTGGTAACCATATTCCTTAATCAAAATTCCACCGTTAATCTGAATTTCTTTCTTGTCATGAATGGTCAAACTATGGTAAGTTTCTTTGATGGTTTGTGGGTTGACTTCTTTCCCTTGGGCCTGACGAAGACTTTCAGCTTGTAGAAGGGAATGCAAGTCAAATCGGTAACAATCGCGCTTGCTCAGCTCACCTTCTTCTCGCAAAGCCAAAATAGTCAGCAAATCCTGAACCTGCTTAGCAAACTGGCGTGAGGTTTTCCAAGCTTTCAAAAATGGCTGTGCATCTTTAATCTCCAAAGCCCACAAGAGAGCTGCCCAGGCTTGTTCGGAAGACTCAAAAGTGAAATCATTCTCCAAATCAAACAGTCTGTTGAGCTTGTCCTGGCTTCCTGCCATATCTGGAAGATAGTCATAAGCTTGACTTTCAATCATGGAAGACAGACCCACTCGCCAAAAAGGTGCCAGCAAGAGTTTATCAAACTCAACGAAGGTGCGCTCTACAGAAATTTTCTCCAAGAGTGGCGTCAAAGCCCTCATCGCCTCAAAAGTTTCTGGCTCAAGTTCAAAACCAAGACTGGCCTGAAAACGAAAACCACGCATTATGCGCAGAGCATCTTCATTGAAACGCTCACTAGCCACCCCAACCGCTCGCAAGACTTGGTTTTCCAAATCTTCTAAACCATGGAACAAGTCAATGATTTCGCCTGTCTCATCCAAGGCGAAGGCATTGACTGTGAAATCACGGCGCTTGAGGTCTTCTTCTAGCGAACGCACAAAGGAAACCGCGCTGGGCCTGCGATAGTCCACATAGACATCCTCGGTCCGAAAGGTGGTTACCTCATACTCTTCATCCCCATCTAAAACCAAGACGGTTCCGTGCTCGATTCCAATATCGGCTGTTCGCGGAAAAATCTGCTTTGTCTCCTCTGGATAGGATGATGTCGCGATATCCACATCGTGGATGGGACGATTGAGGAGGGCATCTCGAACAGAGCCTCCAACAAAATAGGCTTCAAAGCCTGCTTCTTTAATTTTTTCTAATACTGGTAAAGCCTTCTGAAATTCAGAAGGCATTTGCGTTAATCTCATAATAAGTGTTCTAATCCATAGACAAGCTCATGACGCTTGACAACTTCTTTGATTCCCAAATTGACTCCTGTCATGAAGGAGCTGCGATCATAGGAGTCATGACGAAGGATCAATCCTTCTCCCTGATTGCCAAAGATAACTTCTTGATGAGCTACTAAGCCTGGCAAACGAACTGAGTGGATCCGCATGCCATCAAAATCAGCACCACGGGCACCAGCAATCAATTCTTCCTCATCAGGCGCACCTTGTTGGATAGACTCTCGCACTTCCGCCATCAACTCAGCCGTTTTAATGGCTGTTCCGCTCGGAGCATCTTTTTTCTTGTCATGGTGGAGTTCAATAATCTCCACATTTGGGAAATATTTAGCTGCTTGTGCTGCAAATTGCATAAGCAAGACAGCACCCAAGGCAAAGTTTGGAGCAATCAAGCCACCCAAATCTTGTTCACGGGAAAATGCTTTTAGTTCTGCAATTTCGTCACTAGTGAATCCAGTTGTTCCTACGACAGGAGCAAAGCCATTTTCAAGGGCAAAACGCGTATTTTCGTAAGCAACGGCTGGTGTCGTAAAATCCACCCAGACATCCGCTTCAAAACCAGCCAAGTCAGCCTTATCATTAAAGACAGGAATCCCCTGCCACTCTGACTCAGACTCAAAAGGATCCAAAACTGCGACCAAGTCCAAGTCTGGATCAGCCAAGACCATCTGACAAGCAGCTTGGCCCATTTTTCCCTTAAAACCGGCAATAATTACTCGAATACTCATCTCTACTCCTGTCTAAGATACAAAGCCTGTAAGAACACAAAGTGAAAATAGGAGTTCTGATCAAGGAGTGTCTACTCCTTGGAAGAACTATATTTTTCACACAGGGTTCCAGGCGTGTTCAATTATCAAGATACAAAGGACGTTAGCTGCCCATGAAAAATAGGGAATGGCGCTGACTTTCCATGAAAGGCAAGACAGACATCTTTTTTCAAGAGGCAGGTAGGCCGTGTTCAATTGCTAAGATACAAAGTCTGTAAGAACAATTTAGACGATTGGTGTATAGCTCAAGGCGATACTACCTTCTCCAAGGTGGGTCCCAATGACACTACCAAAGGTTTCAATTGGAATTTCAGCAGTCACACCACTCTCCATCAAAAGCTGACGTAAATCCGCTGCCTTTTGAGGAGCGTTCCCATGGATGACTGTTATACGGTAGTCCCCATCTTTTGTCAACTCCTTGATGATTTCCACCAAACGTTTGATTGCTTTCTTTTCTGTACGAACTTTTTCGTAAACTTCAATCACTCCTTGGTCATTAAAGTAAAGAATAGGCTTGATACTGAAGAGATTCCCTAAGATGGCAGCACCATTTGACAAACGTCCTCCCTTAACCAAGTGGTCGAGGTCATCTACTATGATAAAGGCTGAATTATCAGCAATTTGGATAGCCAACTTCTCCTGAATCTGGGCAAAATCATCGCCTTGTTCTGCCCATTCAAAGGCACTCTCTACCATAAATCCGAGAGGGGAACTTGTGATATGGGTATCCGGAAAGGCAATGGTCAAGCCATCATACTCATCCAACATGTATTGGATGTTCTGATAAAAGCCTGAAATTCCTGACGAAAGAAAGAGTCCCAAGACATGGGTATAACCCTCGTCTTTCAAAGAACTAAGAATCTCATCCAATTTGGCAATACTTGGTTGACTAGTTTTAGGCAATTCTGCAGACTGAGCCATTTTTTGATAAAATTCCTCAGCAGTTAGATTGACACCTTCAACATACTCCTCTCCATCGATATTAACAGGAATATCCAAGATAAATAGATTCTCTCTTTGCAGCGTCTTCTCCTCTAAATAGGCTGAAGAATCTGTAATGACAGCTAATTTCATGACTAAAACTCCAAATTGATCCCTGGAAGATCCAAGGCGATTTCTGTTACTTCATACGTCAAACGATTGAGCATGTTCAAACATGGACGTGCCAAGGTTTCGACTTCTTCTTGGTTAAATTCGCTTGGTTCGTTAACAATACGACCTTCCACATGGTTAACTTGAGAAATCGTTCCACTGATGACAAATTTGTCAAAGACAATCATGAAACTCAAGATAACGACTAAAGAAGTCACTTGATTTTCTTGGTCATGTTGGAGCAACTGAAAGTTCACGTCTACCTTGGTTTCAGGAGCTCCATTTTCATTTTCCCATTCAAAGTTACGAGCATCAAAGTGATACTGGCTAACAAATTCTTGTTCTCGTTTAAGATTCATTTTTCTCTCCCATTGCTACAATTTACTATGCAATTGTACCACATTTTTATCATTTCATCTAGTTTTCTAGGCTTTAGTCAATTCCGATTTCATCTTTAACAACAGCAGCAATTGTATCTACGTAGTAGTTAACTTCTTCTGTTGTTGGGGCTTCTGCCATGACGCGCAAGAGGGGTTCTGTTCCACTTGGGCGGACAAGGATACGACCGTTCCCTGCCATTTCTTCTTCCATCTTTTCGATGATTGTTTTGATGGCTGGTACTTCCATAGCCTTTTCTTTCATGGCATTTTCCACTCGGATATTGACCAGTTTTTGTGGGTAAATCGTCACTTCTGATGCCAGTTGAGACAAGCTCTTGCCTGTTTCTTTCATGATTTTAGTCAATTGGACAGCTGATAATTGACCATCACCAGTTGTGTTGTAATCCATTAAGATAACGTGACCAGACTGTTCACCACCAAGGTTGTAGCCTGATTTTCTCATTTCTTCAACGACATAGCGGTCACCAACAGCAGTCACTGCCTTGTTAATGCCAGCACTCTCCAAGGCCTTATGGAAGCCAAGGTTAGACATAACCGTTGTCACAATGGTGTTTTGAGCCAACTGGCCTTTTTCAGAAAGGTATTTACCGATGATATACATGATCTTATCACCATCGACGATGTCACCATTTTCATCAACAGCAATCAAACGGTCACTATCACCGTCAAAGGCCAAACCAATAGCTGACTGGCTTTCTTTGACAACTTCTTGAAGAGCTTCTGGATGTGTAGAACCCACATTCAAGTTGATATTAAGACCATCTGGTGTCTCACCGATAACTGTCAACTGAGCACCAAGATCAGCGAAAATCTGACGGGCACTTGTAGACGCTGCACCGTTCGCTGTGTCCAAGGCCACTTTCATTCCCTCAAGAGGCGTTCCAGTTGAAACAAGGTAGCCTTCATACTTACGCAAACCTTCTGGATAGTCCACCAAGGTTCCTAAACCTTCGGCACTTGGACGAGGAAAAGTGTCTTCGGTAGCATCTAGCAAGGCTTCAATTTCTGCTTCTTTTTCATCATCAAGTTTGAAACCATCCCCACCAAAGAACTTAATCCCATTATCAAGGGCTGGGTTGTGGCTCGCTGAAATCATGACACCCGCACTAGCTCCCTCAGTTTTGACCAAGTAAGCTACTGCTGGTGTTGCAAGGACACCAAGTTTGTAGACGTGAATCCCTACAGAGAGAAGACCTGCCACCAAGGCTGATTCTAACATTTTTCCTGAGATACGTGTATCACGTCCTACAAAGACTTTAGGGGCTTCTGTTTCGTGTTGACTGAGGACATATCCACCAAAACGGCCTAGTTTAAAAGCCAATTCTGGTGTCAGTTCTACGTTTGCTTCTCCACGGACTCCATCGGTCCCAAAATATTTACCCATTTTATTTATCATCCTTTTCTATTATTTATTATTGTTTAGACGAATCTGATTTTGTTTCTGAACTCGTTGAAGACGAACTGCCTTCTGAGGAACTTGTTGACGAGTTACTTGAACTAGACGTTGCTGTTTTTGTTGTAATTTTCATAGTTGTGTCAAACGGCATAATGACGCTTGGTAAGACATTTCCATTTTTATCGACTGCTTGTAGAGGAACAGAGGACGAGTAGTTTCTAGTTATCCGTTCACTCGTCGGTAAGATGGCAATGACACGATCTACTTTGGAGAGGGTTTCCTCATCACTAATAACCGTTACTTTTTCATCTGATACAGTAACTGTATCGATTTTCACGCGAGAATCAATCTGACTAGGGTCAATCTCCGGCACAACAATGACATTGTCTCGTTTTGCTTTTTTACCGACCTTCACTGTTATCTTTTGCGGTGTCGCAACAGCCGTCAAACCGCTCGGAAGATTTTCAATGGTTAGAGGAACTTCGATGGTTCCTACACTGGCATCAGAAAGATCAGCCGTCACCTTAAATTTGCGGGTACTTTCCTGCATCTCACTCGCCAAAGCAACTCTGTTTGACCCTGTTAGAAAGACCGTCACCTCAGATGTAAAACCACTGATAAAATACTGATCACTGTCATACTGAATATCAATTGGGACATTAAGAACTGTGTTTGTATAAGTCTCCGTCCGCACCTGTCTGGCACTGTTGCTATTCTGATAGTTTGTCAATGTTGCATAGATAAAGAGAATGCAGGCGAAAAAGAAGGAAGAAATGATGTATAGACTATTTTTTCTCATGTTTCAATCCTCCTAGCAAGCGCTCTTTCAGACCTTGCTTTTTCTCTGATTTTGGAAGTAAGATTCTTCTTAACTCCGATTCAAACTCTTCCAAGGTTAAATCGTGCTTAAAGACTCCATTATAGGTGATTGAGATTCCACCCGTTTCTTCCGAAACCACAAAGGTAAGAGCATCTGACACTTCCGACAAACCGATTGCCGCTCTGTGACGCGTTCCAAACTCCTTGGAAATCCCGGTATCTTCAGTCAGGGGTAGATAGGCTGAAGTTACAGCAATCCGGTCTTCCTTGATAATAACAGCACCATCATGCAAGGGAGTATTGGGAATGAAAATATTGATAAGCAATTCAGCCGAAATTTTAGCATCTAAAGGGATCCCTGTCGAGATGTATTCCTGCAAGGTTCTCACTCTCTGAACCACTACAAGCGCCCCAATCTTACGAGGACTCATGTATTCAACTGATTTCACAAATGCACGAACCATTTGCTCTTCCGCACTGATAGGGGCATTGGAGAAGAAATCAGTAGCCCGGCCCAATCGCTCCAAACCTGTTCGAATCTCTGGTGAAAAGATAACCACCGCTGCAATCACCCCGTAGGTGATGATCTGATTGATCAACCAGGAAATAGTTGTTAAACCAATCATATTGGAAAGAATCTGGGCTAGAATAAAAACTAAGACTCCACGGACCAATATCATAATCTTGGTGCCTGCAATAGCTTTAGTAAAATGATATAAAATATAAGTCACAATGAGAATATCAATCAGATTGGTGACTATACTCCAAGGACTTGAAAACAAACTCGTCCAGTATTGTAAATTGGATAATTGTTGAAAATTCATCCTTGGCCTCCTCCCTGTCAAAACACTTTACTCATCATTATACCATTTTTTGCCCATTTTTTCCCTATCCTACTTCATTTTAAATTAAGCAAAATTATGATACAATAAACTGACTAGAAAAAACGAAGGAGAAATCATGTCTCAACTCTATGATATTACCATTGTAGGGGGCGGTCCTGTCGGCCTCTTTGCTGCCTTTTACGCCCACCTACGCCAAGCTAAAGTCCAAATCATCGACTCCCTTCCCCAGCTCGGTGGTCAGCCTGCCATCCTCTACCCTGAAAAGCAAATCCTTGATGTGCCAGGTTTTCCAAACTTAACTGGGGAAGAGCTGACCAATCGCTTGCTTGAGCAGCTAGATGGCTTTGACACACCTGTTCACCTCAACGAAACGGTTCTTGAGATTGAGAAACAAGATGAAGGATTTAGCATCACAACCAACAAGGGAAATCACCTGACTAAAACCGTCATCATTGCTATGGGGGGTGGTGCCTTTAAACCACGTCCACTCGAATTAGACGGTGTTGAGGACTATGAAAATATCCACTACCACGTTTCCAATATCCAGCAATACGCTGGTAAGAAAGTGACCATCCTTGGTGGAGGAGACTCAGCAGTTGACTGGGCATTGGCTTTTGAAAAAATTGCCCCAACTACTCTCGTTCACCGTCGAGATAACTTCCGCGCTTTGGAACACAGTGTCCAAGCCCTACAAGAATCATCTGTGACCATCAAGACACCGTTCGTCCCTAGCCAACTCCTTGGAGATGGTAAAACACTCGACAAACTAGAAATCACCAAAGTCAAAGCAGATGAAACCAAAACTATCGAAGTAGACCACCTCTTTGTCAACTATGGTTTCAAATCATCTGTTGGCAATCTTAAAAATTGGGGGCTGGGCCTCAACCGTCACAAGATTATCGTCAATAGCAAGCAAGAATCTAGCCAAGCAGGTATCTATGCTATCGGCGACTGCTGCTACTATGAAGGTAAGATTGATTTGATTGCGACAGGACTGGGTGAAGCACCAACTGCCGTTAACAATGCTATCAACTACATTGACCCTGAGCAAAAAGTGCAACCCAAACACTCAACCAGTTTATAAGAAAAGAACCACGGATCAACTGATTCGTGGTTTTATAGTTCATCTGCTATCTTGTTTATTTTTCTAAGTCTGTGATTGACGCCACTTTTGGTTAGGGGATTGCTCAGACTATCTGCCAACTGCTGGATAGAGTAGTCTGGATGCTGAATCCGCAACTGTGCTACCTCTTGCAAATCCACGGGTAAATTTTCCAAACCCATTCTATCTTTGATTTTACTGATATTATTGATGGTCTTCATACTAGCAGAAACCGTTCGAGCAATATTAGCTGTTTCAGCATTATTAGCCCGATTGAGATCATTACGGGTTTCACGCAAAATCTTGACGCGCTCAAAATTATCACGCGCCTCCATAGCCCCAATTACGATCAAGAAATCCATGATGTCTTCTGCCCGCTGGAGATAGGTAACTGCACCTTTCTTGCGCTCAATAACCTTGGCGTCCAGCAAAAACTGCTGAAGAAGAGAGCCCAGTCCTTGGGCATGGTCCAGATAAACGGAACTGATCTCCAACTGGTACTTGCCAGACTCAGGATCTCGAATGCTACCATTTGCCAGAAAGGCCCCACATAAGTAAGCACGACCAGCCTCCTCATCTGCTAAGATATCGGGATCAATACCCGTCTCCAAACCAAAGAAGGAATCCGCAAGCCGCAAATCAGCTAAAAGCTCCTGCACCCTCTCATCAGTATAGACCGTGTAGACACGATTCTTGCGAAGATTGCTTCTCTGATGGTGACGAATTTCTGACTTGATCTCATAAAAATGGAGAAAGGACTCATAAAGGTGCCGAGCCAACTTGGCATTTTCGGTCACGACGGACAAGGTCAAGCCCGAACTAGATAGACCGATACTTCCAGACATCTTGATAATGGCCGATAGTTCATAACGACTGAGATGGTGTTGACCAAGAATTTCCTCTTTTACTGCAACTGTGAAACTCATTTTCTCACCTGTATAATGCGCATCAATTCGTCTACAATCAAATCGCCATCATGGAAGGCTCCTCCATTTTCCAAACGAAGGAAGTTGGATGAAATCACACGAGGAACCTGCTTGCAAAGACCAGCAAAGTCATGCTCTACCTGAACCAAATACTCATCAAAACGGTTGGTATCCATGTATTCTCTAGGAACCTTTTCGATATTAACTAAGACCGTATCAATAAATGGCCGACCTAAGTGTCGATGGAGGACTTCCACGTGGTCACTGTCTGAAAAGTGCTCTGTTTCCCCACGCTGGGTCATGATATTGCAGACATAGGCGATCTCTGCCTTGGTCTCCAAGAGAGCCTGTCCAATCTCCTCAATGACAATATTGGGCAAAATCGATGTAAAGAGGGAACCAGGCCCCAAGACAATCATGTCACTCTCGAGAATGGTATTGACTACTCGACGGCTGGCTTGCGGTGTTTCATCATCCAAGGTATTGGTCACATAGACATGATCGATCATGCCTGGATGATCTGCAATGTGGCTCTCACCTGCCACCTCAGAACCGTCTTTAAAGACTGCATGCAGTGTCAAAGGCTGATCGCTTGATGGGTAGATTTTTCCTGTTGTGTGGAAAAAGAGACTTAGCAGCTGCATGGCATTATAAGTGGACCCTTGCATTTCAGAAAGCCCTGCTATGATGATATTCCCCAGTGGATGACCCGCAAAAGCTCCAGCCTCTTCTGAGAAACGGTACTGAAAAACCTTCTCATAAAACTTAGGCATATCCGACATGGCTACCAGAACATTGCGAAGATCTCCTGGTGGTGTCAGCTGTTGGATATTCTTTCTTAGTTCACCAGAAGAGCCACCATCATCAGCTACCGTTACGATGGCTGCGATATCAACATCCTTTTCTCGCAAGCTTTTCAAAATGACGGGGATACCAGTTCCTCCACCAATTACCGTTATCTTTGGTTTTCTCATGAACGGTTTACCGTTTCCTTTCTTCTGTCTTTGTCACGATGGCTTTCATTGACAGGCCAGTTTTTAGCAAGGTCCTCAGCGATTCGTTTTGCAAAGGCAACACTACGGTGCTGTCCACCTGTACATCCTACTGCAATGGTTAAAACAGACTTGCCTTCTTTTTTGTAACTTGGCAAAATGGGTTCAATCAAAGCGAGTAAGTGCTGATAGAAACTTTCAGACTCTTCATGATTCATCACATAGTCATAAACTGCTTGATCCTCACCTGTCTGATTGCGGAGTTCCGGAAGGTAGTATGGATTTGGCAAAAAACGGACATCAAAGACCAAGTCTGCATCGATAGGAATACCATACTTGAATCCAAAAGACATGACCTCGATACGGAAAGACTGGGCTTGTTCTTGGTCTGAAAATTGCTCAGCAATGGTTTTACGAAGTTCACGTGGGGTGAGTTCTGTCGTATCCACCACATTTTGGCTCATGTTTTTCAAAGGTGCCAAAAGTTCACGTTCCAGCTTAATGCCATCTAAAATTCGACCATCTGCAGCAAGTGGGTGACTCCGTCTGGTTTCCTTGTAACGGGCTACCAATTCCTTATCTGCTGCGTCTAAAAAGAGGATTTTGAAGTCCAAATCATCTTGGTTTTCCAATTCATCCAAAACAGCCTGAATCTCTGAAAAGAAGGAACGACTACGCATATCGACTACCAAGGCCAGTTTGTGGTCATCGTCCTTGGTCTCTACCAACTGCAAAAACTTTGGCAAGAGGGCTGGCGGCATATTGTCAATGGTAAAATATCCCAAATCTTCGAAGGACTGAATGGCTACCGTTTTCCCTGCGCCACTCATCCCTGTCACAATCACCAGGTGAAGTTGTTTCTTTGTCATCTATCTCTCCTTATATCAAAAAAAGTTTGGCAGAGCCAAACTTCAACTAGCTTATCCAATCTCTGCGATCACTTCAATTTCGACTTTTACATCACGAGGAAGACGTGCAACCTCTACAGCTGAACGAGCTGGGAACTCCTCTTTAAAGGCAGTCTGGTAAACCTCGTTAAAAGGAACAAAGTCATTCATATCGCTCAAGAAGCAAGTTGTTTTAACAACATGGTCAAAGTCTGTTCCTGCTTCTGCCAAAATAGCACCGATATTTTTCAAGACTTGTTCTGTCTGTTCTTGGATCGTTTCTCCTACAATTTCTCCAGTTTCAGGAGATAGGGGAACTTGACCGCTAGCAAACAAAAGATTGCCAACGATTTTCCCTTGAACATAAGGTCCGATTGCTTTTGGAGCTTTGTCTGTATGAATTGTTTTTGCCATTTCTTTCCCTCACAATTTTTCTAATATTGCGTCCCAAGCCTGATCCATCCCTGCCTTGCTGACAGATGAAAAGAGGATGAAGTCGTCACTTGGGTCAAAGTTTAATTTCTTTTTGATTGCTGATTCGTGCTTGTTCCACTTACCACGAGGAATCTTGTCTGCCTTGGTCGCAACGATGATAACTGGAATCTCATAATACTTGAGAAATTCGTACATCTGCACATCATCTGCTGACGGGTCGTGGCGGAGATCCACCAAACTGACGACCGCACGGAGATTTTCCCGAGTCGTTAGGTACTCCTCAATCATGCGCCCCCACTTTTCACGCTCCTTTTTGGAAACGCGGGCATAGCCGTAACCTGGTACATCTACAAAACGCATCTTGTCATCAATGTTGAAGAAGTTGAGTAACTGGGTTTTCCCAGGTTTCCCTGATGTACGGGCAAGATTTTTGCGGTTGAGCATGGTGTTGATAAAGCTGGACTTCCCAACATTGGAGCGCCCTGCAAGGGCAATCTCCGGCAGTTCATCCTGCGGATAGTGGGACTTGTTGGCCGCACTGAGTAAGATTTCAGCATTATGTGTATTGATTTCCATAGTCACCTCTAGGCTGTTTCTAGGATTGGTTTTTCCGTTCCGTCAACAGCTTCTTTGGTGATGCGGACCAATTTCACATTTTCCTGACTTGGCACTTCAAACATAACGTCTAGCATGGTTTCTTCGATGATGGAGCGAAGACCACGCGCACCCGTTTTGCGTTCGATAGCCTTATTGGCAATCTCTTGAAGAGCTTCGTCGTCAAATTCCAACTCGACATCGTCATAAGAAAGCAAGGTTTGGTATTGTTTGACCAAGGCATTTCTTGGCTCTTTCAAGATGCGAACCAAGTCATCGACTGTTAATTGCTCAAGAGCTGCAAAGACTGGCAAACGTCCAATCAACTCAGGAATAATCCCGAATTTTTGAATATCTTCTGCGATGATTTCTTGCATGTAGGAGCTATTTTCGTCAATCGCCTTATTATTTTGACCAAATCCAATAACCTTTTCACCCAAACGTTGTTTGACAATTTCTTCGATGCCATCAAAAGCACCACCCACGATAAAGAGGATATTTTTAGTATCCACCTGAATCATCTCTTGTTGTGGATGTTTGCGTCCTCCTTGAGGCGGTACGCTAGCAACGGTTCCCTCGATAATCTTGAGAAGGGCTTGTTGTACCCCTTCGCCCGAAACGTCACGTGTGATAGACACATTCTCGCTCTTCTTGGCAATTTTGTCAATTTCATCTACGTAGATAATCCCACGTTCTGCACGTTCGATGTTAAAGTCAGCAGCCTGCAAGAGTTTGAGGAGGATATTTTCCACATCCTCACCCACATACCCAGCCTCAGTCAGAGCTGTCGCATCTGCAATAGCAAAAGGCACATTCAAGCTCTTAGCCAAAGTCTGAGCCAAGAAGGTTTTCCCAGAACCAGTTGGGCCAATCATCAAGATGTTTGACTTCTGCAAATCCACATCTTCTGACTCTTCACGCGTATCGTGGAAATTGATGCGTTTGTAGTGGTTGTAAACTGCCACTGCCAAGGCACGTTTGGCACGATCCTGACCAATCACATAGTGGTTTAGGATATTGAGGAGTTCGATTGGTTTTGGTACTTCAGACAAGTCTGCCAAGACTTCCTCAGCCAACTCCTCCCGAATGATTTCCTGGGCCAACTCCACACATTCATTACAGATAAAGGCGTTGTTCCCAGCGATTATTTTCTTTACTTCTTCTTGGCTTTTGCCACAAAATGAGCAATAAACCATCATATCATTTTTCCTATTTGTAGGCATGATTTCCTTCCATTCTAATTTATCATTCTATCTAAAATAAGGTCATATAAAAAGCGTGGACACTGTTGACCAGATTGGTAAAAGCATTCAACCAGAGTAAGGCAGACAGTCCATAGCGCTTCTTACGAAAAGCCTGTGCTCCAGTCAAAATACAGATCACACACAAAAAAGCTGTAAAAAATCCAAATATACTGCGCTCCATTAGACTTCCTTTCTATCTCGGTATTCGATGGTAAAATCATAGTCGTTTTTCTCATCTCGGGTGTAAGATTTGCTTGCGACTGTCTCAAAATGAGACAAGTCAAACTCCTCAGGGAAATAGGTATCTCCCTCTACCTGAGCATGAATCTGTGTCACGATGATTTCATCTAAATATGGCTCAAAAGCCTGAAAAATCTGTTTTCCGCCAATGATATAGAGATTTTTTTCCTGACTCTGATACCACGCTAAAACAGACTCCACATTTTGAAATACGAGCGCCCCATCTATGACTTCTTCGCTATTGCGCGTTAAAATCAGGGTTTGCCGTTTTGGAAGCAGACGACGTCCCATACCATCAAAGGTCACTCGTCCCATCAGTATAGCATGATTTAAAGTTGTTTCCTTAAAATGTTGCAACTCTGCTGGCAAATGCCAAGGGAGACGATCTTCCTTCCCAATCACACCTTTTTCGTCTTGGGCCCAAATGGCTATGATTTTCTTTGTCATGCTTCCGTCCTTTTTATTGATACTACTATTTTATCAAAATTCTCCCAAAAAGGCTGTTTTGAAACGCGTGCAAAAGAGAGAAAAGGAGCAGGCTTCATTTAGCCTGCTCCTCTCGTCCCTAGGACGTATATTTTTTTGCTTCTGATTCAATTTTTTCAACCACTTCTTGGATACTTAGTCCAGTTGTGTCAAGATAAACTGCATCCTCAGCCTGTCTAAGAGGAGAGGTTTCACGATGACTATCCTTGTAGTCACGCGCAGCAATCTCTTCTTTCAGCGTTTCAAGGTCTGTTTCAATCCCTTTAGCAATATTTTCCTTGTAACGACGCTCTGCTCTTTCGTCAACAGAAGCCACTAAGAAAATCTTGAGTTCAGCTTGTGGTAAAACAACTGTCCCGATATCACGCCCATCCATAACGATACCACCTTGCTGAGCAATCTCTTGCTGGAGCGAAACCAGTTTCTCACGCACCTCAGGAATGGCAGCAATGCTTGAAACCTTGTTGGTCACTTCATTTTCACGAATCGGATGAGTAATATCAACATCCCCTACAAAAACAAGTTGCTCACCTGTTTCTGAACGTCCGAAACTAATGGGGTGTTGGTTAAGAAGCTCAAGAAGTTGGTCTACATTTCCTGCATTCAACTGGTGTTTGAGCGCTATATAAGTCGCAGCACGGTACATAGCACCTGTATCGAGATAAGTATAACCAAAATCCTTAGCGACAATCTTTGCGACCGTACTCTTACCACTCGAAGCTGGACCATCGATAGCAATTTGAATTGTCTTCATGACCGACTCCTATCTTGTCTTAATCACATCACCTGGATTGGCAAACCAAGATCCAGATGACATATGAGAAGGATTTAGGGCTTCTAGCTGGGCAATGGAAATCCCTGCACGTTGAGCAAGAGCTGCTTCTCCCTCTCCAGGATGTACTGTAAGTGTTCCTTCACCTTCTGTATGTTCTTCCGAACTGCTCTCTGAAGGTGTTGATTCAGAAGAAGCTGTTTCCTCTACCTTGCTACTTGAAGATGATGATGCTTCTACTTTAGAACTTGAACTTGTAGAAGGAGACGATGCATCATAGAAGTCCTTCAAAGATGAAGTACGATTGCTTCCTCCGGTTGATAGGTAAATCAATACAACTACCATTGCTACAACGATTACAAAGAAGAGGCTAGCTAGAACCGTCAAGACACGATTCGCAACAACACCCTTCCCTTTTTGTTTCCGGTGTCGACGCTCTGATCTTGTTTCTTCCTCATTGTTTTCGTAAATATCTTCTTGCCACGGTTCTTTTTCCATACCTTACTCCTTGTTTTTTTTACATTTTCTTATTACAATATAAATATGAAAGTCACACTTATACCCGAACGGTGCATCGCCTGCGGGCTTTGCCAAACCTATTCTGAACTCTTTGATTACCATGATAATGGAATCGTTCGATTTTACGATGATCCAGTTGAATTGCAAAGAGAAATCGCTGAGACCAGCGATGTTCTGGAGGCCATCAAAAATTGTCCTACACGTGCACTTCTAAAAGATCCATCGTAGGAATCAGGGAATAAATATAATTGATTTTTTCTCATTTTTCCCACACCTACTAGTTTAGCATATTTCTAGGTAAAATTATAGTCTTTTTTGGTTATTTTTTCCTTCAATAATAGAAAGGTCACTTTTTTCTTTGACGAGATAGAGTGGTCTTTTTTTGGTTTCTAGATAAATCTTACTGATATACTTACCGAGAATCCCAATCGTCAGGAGTTGAATCCCTCCAAGAAAGAGAATGACAGCCATCAAAGATGTCCAACCAGATGTGGGATTTCCCAGGATAAGAGTCCGAAACACTACAAAAACAGTCATCACAAAAGAAAGAAAACAAGATAGAAGTCCCGCTACAAAGGCTATACTCAAGGGGAAATCTGAAAAGTTAAGAATTCCTTCAATCGAGTAGAAAAAGAGTTGTCTAAAACTCCAACTGGTCTTGCCAGCCTGTCGTTCAACGTTTGGATAATCAAGATAGTGCGTTTTAAAACCCACCCAGGCAAAGAGTCCTTTAGAAAAACGATTGGATTCGGTCAGGGTTAAGATAGCATCTACCACAGACCGTCTCATCATACGAAAATCACGGACACCTGAGGGTAGAGCCACTGGGCTAATTTTTTGCATGAGGCGGTAAAAGAGGTCTGCACAGAAACTGCGGAAAAAGGGTTCTCCCTCCCGACTAGTTCTCCGTGTCCCAACACAGTCCAAGTCTGCATTTTGGTCTAGTAAGGCTTTCATCTCAAGTAGCATACTAGGAGGATCCTGAAGGTCTGCATCCATCACGACCACCAGGTCTCCAGTTGCATGCTGCAAGCCTGCGTATAAGGCTGCCTCTTTCCCAAAATTTCGTGAGAATGAGACATAACGGACCGCAGGATTTTGCTCCCGATAGGTCTTCAAAAGCTCTAAGGTCCCATCGTTTGAGCCATCGTCTACAAAGACATATTCGACTTCTGCTCCCAAGTCAGGAAGCAGAGCTTCCACAGACTTATAAAAAAGAGGAAGTACTTCCTCTTCGTTTAGACATGGGACAATGATTGAGATCATCATCTTAGTCTTCAAATCCATTTGGATGCTTGCTTTGCCAACGCCATGCGTCTTCACACATTTGGGTGATGTCGAGTTCTGCTTCCCATCCGAGCTCTGCTTTGGCTTTTGCTGGGTCTGAGTAGCAGGCAGCGATATCACCTGGGCGGCGTTCTACGATGCGGTAAGGAATAGGACGTCCCACTGCTTTTTCCATATTTTGGATAATTTCAAGAACGGAGTAACCTTTACCAGTTCCAAGGTTATAAATGTTTAGACCTGAACCTTTTTGGAGTTTTTTCAAAGCTGCAACGTGACCTTTAGCTAAATCGACAACATGGATATAGTCACGAACCCCGGTTCCATCTTCTGTATCGTAATCATCTCCAAACACTTGTACTTGTTCTAGTTTGCCCACTGCTACTTGTGAAACATAAGGCAAGAGATTGTTTGGAATTCCGTTAGGATTTTCTCCCAAGTCACCGCTCTCATGTGCTCCGATTGGGTTAAAGTAACGTAGCAAGACCACATTCCATTCTGAGTCTGCCTTGTAGATATCCGTCAAAATTTCCTCTAACATGAGCTTGGTACGACCGTATGGATTGGTCACTGAAAGTGGGAAATCTTCTAAGATTGGAACAGTGTGAGGATCTCCGTAAACTGTCGCAGAAGAACTGAAGATGATGTTCTTACAGTTATTTTCTTCCATAGCTTTTAGAAGGCTGACAGTTCCAGCGATATTGTTGTCATAGTAGGCAAGAGGGATACGGGTTGATTCGCCAACAGCCTTCAAACCAGCAAAGTGAATCACACCAGTCGGTTCTTCCTGCTTGAAAATATCTCTGAGGGTATCTGTGTCACGGATATCTGCCTCATAGAAAGGGATCTCAACTCCTGTAATTCTCTCAACAACTTCTAAACTTTTACGATTGCTATTGACAAGATTATCCACCACAACGACTTGATGACCTGCTTGGATCAACTCAATAACCGTATGGGTTCCGATAAATCCAGCACCACCAGTTACCAAAATCTTTTCTTGCATCTTTTTTCCTCGATTCTCGGATTATTTTTTCTTATTTTATCATTTTTGATAGGGAATGTCATTTGACATCCTAAACTACCTGCTAAAATTTCAGTAAAATACTTATTCGCTTTTTACTCGTTTGACATAGTTTGCAATGGGATAATTTTCAGGGGCCAAGGTCAACTCCTTGTCTTGGACCAGTTGAGCTAGATGATACCCGATGATCGGACCCGTTGTGAGACCTGATGAACCTAGACCGCTAGCCGCATAGACACCTGCTAAGCCTGGCACTTGTCCAAAAAATGGGGAGAAATCACTGGTGTAGGCACGGATTCCCACACGCTCAGCTGATGATTTCGCTTCTGCCAAGGCTGGATAGTGAGGTAAGGCCGCCTCCTCCATTTGTTGCAGCAAGGTTTCATCTACCGTCAAGTCATATCCCATATCATTTTCATGGGTAGCGCCTAAGGACAATTTCTCACCTGCAAAAGGGATCAAATCCCACTCCCCCTCTGGCATGACCACAGGGTAAGATTTCATATCTTTGGTAAGTTGATAATCTCGTAGTTGTCCCTTTTGGGGGCGAACATCTACCTCATATCCTAAAGGTTCCAAAATGTCTCCCAACCAAGCTCCCGTTGCTAGAATAACCTGATCAAACACCTCTTCATCAATCTGGTAACCTGATGCTAAAGGTGTCAAACTCACTTTTTCTTTGACCAGCTTGACTTGACTAGCTTCTAGCAAACGATTCACTAAGAGCTGGCCATCTACTCTCGCTCCACCAGAAGCATAGAGCAGGCGGTCAAATCCCTGCAAGCCAGGGAATAATTCATTTGCAGACGCTTGGTCTAGAATGGCTAATTGACCTATCAAGGGAGATTCTTCCCTACGTTGAAGGGCTAGTTCATAAAGTTCTTCTAGCTTGGATTCGTCCTTTTTCAAGAGGAAAACTCCCGAACGCTGGTAAAAGTCGATCTCCTGTCCTGACTTTTCTAAATCAGCCAACAAATCCACATAAAAGTCAGCCCCCAAGCGCGCCATCTTGTACCAGGCTTTATTACGGCGTTTGGAAAACCAAGGACTGATAATTCCTGCTGCAGCCTTGGTTGCTTGCCCCTGTCCATGGTCAAAAACGGTCACCTCTAGGTCAGCTTCTTTAGAGAGGTAGTAGGCAGCTGTTGCCCCCACAATTCCTGCTCCAATAATGGCAACTTTTTTCATTGTCTTCACCTTCTAACTAGATATGGTGGAAAGGATTGGTCGATGCTTGACTAGGTACAATATCGATTGTCCAGCCCTTCTCTTCCTTCCATTGAGTAAGAAGTGCAGCGATTTTTTCCACAAAAAGCACTTCGATATAGTGACCTGGGTCCAGCGCTAACAGGCCATCAGACAGCATATCCTGAGCTGTGTGATAGTAGATATCGCCAGTGATATAAACATCTGCCCCCTTTGCTAAAGCATCAGAGTAGAAAGACTGCCCACTGCCACCACAGATGGCCACTCTTGAAATAGGCTTCTTCAAATCACTCTCTTGATAATGCACCATTCGAAGACTATCAAGACCAAAGACTTGCTTGACATACTGAGCAAATGCTCCAAAAGTCTGTGGTTGAATGTCACCAATACGCCCAATCCCACGTTCTGGGCCTGTTTCCTGGAGATAAGTCGTCTCCTCAATGCCTAGCATCTGGCAGAACCAGTCATTGAGACCATTCTCTACAATATCGATATTAGTATGACTGACATAAACGGCAATGTCATGCTTGATCAGGTCGATGTAAATCTGATTTTGCGGACGGCTGGCTATCAGATCCTTGATAGGACGGAAAATTGGCGCGTGCTTAACGATAATCAAATCCACACCCTTTTCAATGGCTTCAGCCACCGTTTCTTCACGAATATCGAGAGCTACCATGACACTTTGGATATCCTTATCCAAAGTGCCAATTTGCAGGCCACGACTGTCACCCTCCATTGAAAATTCCTGAGGGCAAAAGGCTTCATAAGCTTGTATTACTTCACTTGCTAGCATGAAAGCACCTCCTTGATGGCTTGAATTTTATCTACTAAAACTTGACGTTCCTCCAGATTTTTTTCTGGGATTTGTTCGAGGGCGAACTCTAGCTTAACCGCTTCTTTTTGCCATTTTTGGACAAAAACTGGGCTGACTTCTTTGGATAAGAAGGGACCAAAGCGGACATCACTTGCTGATAGCTTCATTTGTCCTGATTCCACCACCAAAATCTCGTAGAATTTGCCTTCTTCTTCTAGAATGCTTTCTGCCACAATCTGAAAACCATTGGCTTGCAACCAAATGCGCAAGTCGTCTTCACGATTATTGGGCTGGAGGATTAAACGCTCTACATTAGCTAGCTTTTCCAAACCTTCTTTCAATATGGTAGCAATCAAACGGCCACCCATACCAGCAATGGTGATAACCGATACTTGGTCAGCCTCTTCAAAGGCTGCCAAGCCATTGGCTAAACGGACTTGAATTCTCTCTTTTAGATTGTGACTTTCAACATTTTTAACCGCTGACTTGTAGGGACCTTCCACCACCTCACCTGCAATGGCGCTTTTGATTTGGCCTCTCTCAACTAACTCGATTGGCAGATAAGCATGGTCACTCCCCACATCTAGTAAAACAGCCCCTTGTGGCACAAAGGAAGCTACCAATTCTAATCTCTTTGAAATCATCTTCTCTCACTTTCCAAAACTCTGTTACCTCTTATTATACCACATTTCATACTCTTCAAAAATCAAATTCAAACCGCGTCAACGTCGCCTTGCCGTACTCAAGTACAGCCTGCGGCTAGTTTCCTAGTTTGCTCTTTGATTTTCATTGAGTATCAGCTAGCAATCTTGCACCTAAAAAGACCGCAATCCACAGATTGCAGTCTTTCTTTATTTTCTGGATTGGTAACGACTAGTTAGAATGAAAATCACGGTAAAGACCAACATCATGGCCCCATAGACAGGTAATGTTTGTCCTGTTAAGGTCGAAATTTCAAGCAACTTTTGGATCTTTGGGAAAAGAGCTGTAGCTAGGAAACCACCTACCGACCAAACAATCAAGAGGACACGCCAGAGGGTAAATGGCATGCAGGCTCTAAATACGGATAAGAAACCAATAGACCCAAGGAGATAATAGAGGAGAGTTGAGATTTCTAACTCAGACCAACCTTGACTCGCTCCAAATATTTTCACAAAGAGAACGCTGAACACGACCATGAGAGCACTTGGTAGAGCACGAAGCATGGATCTTCTGAGGAAGTTTGGTTCGACTGGTTTGATATTTCTCTCAAAAGTCAGAACGAATGGTGGGAACCCTTCCACAAATTGGTCGATCATGGTAATCTGGATCGGAATGAAAGGGAAAATCAAAATCCACTCAGACCGCCCTAGTAAAACACTAGCAATACAAATCACCGCAAGCAAGAAGGAATAAATCGTCTTAATCAAGAAAATCGGTGCGATGTGGGCGATGTTATTGACCACACGACGACCTTCAAAGAGAATCTCAGGAACATCATTAAAGTCTGAGTTCAAAAGAACCAGATTGGCAATCTGACGAGTCGCCGGATCTCCCTCCGCCATTACAATCGAACAATCTGCTTCACGAAGAGCCAGAATATCATTGACTCCGTCCCCTGTCATGGCCGTTGTATGCCCTGCTTTTTTCAGCGTTTGGATGATGAGTTTCTTTTGATGAGGGGAAACACGTCCGAAAATAGCTGTCTCTTCAGCCATGGCAATCAATTCCTCATCCGTGATTTTTGAACAATCTACATAGCTGTGATAGTCTGCAAAACCAGCCTTCTGGGCAATGCTGGAAACCGTGACTGGATTATCACCAGAGATAATCTTGAGGCCTACTTCCTGGGAACGAAGATAGTCTAGGGTCTCAGCCGCTCCTTCTCGAATCGGATCCAAGATCTCCAGCAGTGCCAAGGCTTGAATATCAGATGGTTTCTGGGGCTTGTGATGGTCTAGTTTTTCCTGACTGAGAGCCAAGACTAAGACACGTGACCCTCTCTCCAAGGCCTCTCTGGCTTCAGGGACTTCAGAGTCCAACAACATCTCAGGTGCCCCTAAAAAAACCGTCCCCAAACCTTCTAACTCCATAGCTCCCCACTTACGGTCGCTTGAGAAAGGAAGATTCGAAATCATAGGGTAAGCAACCTTTCCTTGGAAACGCTGGCGAATAGCCTGAGCTGTTGGATTTTTATCCTCACTATGAGCTATGTAGCTGGTCAGAATGTTAGTAATAGCCTCATCACCATAAGTTTCCGTCAGAGGAAGAACCGCCTCCACCTGCATCTTTCCTTGGGTGATGGTGCCCGTTTTGTCCAGACAGAGCATATCCACGCGCGCCAAGGTCTCGACAGAGTACATCTCCTGCACCAAGACCTTTTTCAAGCCCAGCTTAATCACCGCAGTCAAGAGCGAAGTAATGGTCAAAAGGGCGATTCCCTTAGGCAACATTCCCAAAAGGGCAGTCGATGAATTTACAACAGATGACTTGAGGGGCAAACCCTTTAAAATCAAGGCTTCTAGGAGGAGAGCTAGACCAAAGGGAATGATAATCTTCCCAGTAAAACCAGCTAGCTTGTCCAGCGATTTCATGATACGGGAGTTAATGGGTTTAACAGTCTTGGCTTCCAGCATGAGTTTGGAAGCATAGTTTTCTGCACCGACATGGTGAACTTGAGCCAAAACTGATCCACTGGCTAAGAAACTTCCAGACAAAAGCAAGGCGTCAACTTCTTTTTGCACCAAATCACTCTCACCCGTCAACATGGCTTCATTGACTTCCGCAAAGCCTTCTAAAACCTGCGCATCACTAGGAATCTGCTCCCCAGCCGACAGACGAATCACATCACCCAGCACCAATTCTTCTGGATTGATGGCAATATCCTGACCATCACGAATGGTTTTGACCTTTTCCTTGGTCATGAGGTTGAGCTTGTCCACCATGTGTTTGGCCCGTAGTTCGGTCACAATTCCAGAAAAAGCGTTAAAGCAGATAACAGCAAAGAAGACCAAATTGCTCCAAGCCTGCACAAAAGCTAGCGCCAAGGCAATGGCAAAGTTCAACGCGTTAAAAAGTGTAAAAACATTTCGTTTGATGATTTGCCAAGTACTGGTACTGGCTGATGCGGTAAAGTCATTGACCAAACCTTGAGCCTGTCTTTCCTTGACTTCTCTTTGGGTTAATCCCATTATCTTATTTTTATCCATAAACTCTATCATATCATTTTTTTTAAAAGAATTCTAATCCCATCTAAAACTGTTGGCTGATAACTGAAAAAGTTTGCCAGCAGTCTTTTGATAAGGTATAATAATAAAAGCAATACAATCGAAGGAGATCTCATGTTTTATACTTATTTGCGTGGACTAGTCATGCTGATCTTGTGGTCCATCAATGGCAATGCCCACTATCACAATACTGATAAAATCCCTAGCCGGGACGAAAACTATATCCTCGTCGCACCTCACCGTACCTGGTGGGATCCTGTTTACATGGCCTTTGCGACCAAGCCAAAACAGTTCATCTTTATGGCCAAAAAAGAGCTGTTTAACAACCGTATCTTTGGCTGGTGGATCCGTATGTGTGGCGCCTTTCCTATCGACCGAGAAAAACCTAATGCCTCTGCCATCAAGTACCCTATCAACGTCCTCAAAAAAAGCGACCGCTCTCTCATCATGTTTCCAAGTGGGAGCCGTCACTCAAATGATGTCAAGGGTGGAGTTGCCTTGATTGCCAAAATGGCTAAGGTTCGCATCATGCCTGTTACCTATACCGGTCCCATGACCTTGAAAGGCTTAGTCAGCCGTGAACGTGTGGATATGAACTTTGGAAATCCTATCGATATCTCAGATATCAAGAAAATGAATGATGAAGGAATCGAAATGGTTGCAGACCGTATCCAAGCAGAATTCCAACGTTTGGACGAAGAAACCAAGCAATGGCACAATGATAAAAAACCAAACCCACTCTGGTGGTTTGTCCGAATCCCTGCCCTCATCCTTGCTGTGGTTGTTGGTATCCTAACAATTATCTTTACCTTCATTGCAAGCTTTATCTGGAATCCAGATAAGAAGAGAGAGGCTCTTGGTTAAAAAATACAATTATCCCTTGGCTTTTGCCAAGGGATAATTCTTTTATGCAATTTTCCATTTTTGAGCCAACCAGTTGGAAAAGGCTAGAAATCGCTCAGCCACTTGCTCATGATGCCCATAAGGATCAAAGACAAACTGACCAGTCGGATAGCGTTGCTGAAGACTGGTATGGATTTGCTCAGCATAGGCTGGTGCTTGAGCCAAGCGATTGGTATGAAGGGCTCCTTCTGTTTGACCATTCTGTAAATACAGTAAACAGTCCAAATTTTTCACCTTTTCTTCCTTGCAATAAGTCACAAAATCAGGATACCAAAAGGAAGCGCAGATCGAGAAGATACAGGAGACCTTGTCAAAGCTGAATAGACTGTAGACTGCCGTCAGTCCACCTAATGAGTATCCTCCGTAGGCAAGGCGATCTTCGTCCAGGCGATAAAGCGACTGCAGCTTGTCTAAAAGACCTCCAAATAAATGACCATGATAGGCATTTGCCTGACCGCCAAAATCTGGAGCTCCCTCTCTCAGAGCAGCTGCCTTCCAGGGAGTGTAGTCGTTTAGGCGATTTTTAGAGGTCAAACCAACTAAAATTACAGATTCTGAAAGGGAAGAGAGGAAATCCAAGTTTCCATCATTCAAGAGAATAGCTGGATAGGTTTGGTTGGGATCATAGGCCGAAGGAAGGCTGATCCTAACTTGGATCCCTTCCCAATCAAACTCATTATTTATTGATAAAGTCATTGATTTTCTCAAGGGAATCAATCACTGCTGGGCCATAATCCATTAACTCATCGTAAGAAATGGTCATGATTTTTTGATTCTTAATTGCAGGAACGTTTTCCAAAACTTCATTTGCTTTCATCAACTCTACTGCGTTGGCATCCAATTTTTTATTGCGGTCGCTGGTTACATAGATAATCAACTCAGGATCCATTGACACGAGATTTTCCAAGGTCAAACCTGATGTTCCCGTTGCAACATTTGTATAACCAAGTTGATTCAACAAGCTTTCTTGCAAAGCAGACTTGTAGGCACCAAAGGTTTCGTCATTATAAGCAACCATAATCAAAGCCTTTTTCTTTTCACCTTGGCTTGCTGGGTTTGCTTTCTTAACAGCGTCAATTTTAGCTTGTAATTGGGCTGCGTATTCATTGGCCTTGTCCTGAACATTGAAAATCATTCCAAGATTTTTGACATCTTCTACGATATTTCCCAAATCTTGCTGAATCGTTGAGAGAGAAGCTTTTTGTGTATAGACTGGGATTTTATTTTCATTCCAAGTGCTAACTGTTCCCAAGGATTTTTCAGAAAACATCATGTTTCGACCCATCACCGCATCTGGTTCATAAGAAAGGACTGTTTCTTGTGAGACTGTTTTTTTGTCCCCAATTTGAGGAATCGTCGCAATCGCGTCCTTGTATTTGTCCGTCACAGCATTGTCAGGGTTGAGCATGCCAGCAATTTTATCCTTCAAGCCTAGCTCCAATAAGATTTCAGTGGTTGAAAGATTGTTGGTGATAACTTTTTCAGGTGCCTTGTCAAAGACTTGTTCGACTTCATTTCCCTTAACATCATAGGTTTTAACCGTTAACGGATAAGTCGTCTCTGTGCTGGCCTTTTGACTTGTTTCTGTGCTAGACTGCGTGGTAGCTTTTTCTGTAGTAGTGTTGCCACAAGCTGCCATGGTTAAGGTAGCTACTGTTACGAGTAAAATGCTTAGTGTTTTTTTCATCTTATTTTCCTTTTCATTCTTATAAATAGTGAATCATAGCTTGCTGATCCTCGGTCCAAGTCACCTGACTTTGAACTCCATATACAGTTTGTAATGACTCAGGGGTGATGGTCTCCTTTGGAGTCCCTTGGTAAAGGATTTCCCCCTCTTTCATCAGATAGAGATAATCCGAATAGCGACAAGCAAGTTGAATATCATGTAGGACAGCTAGAACATTGACCTTGAGATTCTTCACAATGGCCAGCAAGTCTAACTGGTACTTGATATCCAGGTGATTGGTAGGTTCATCCAGGAGCAAGAGAGTCGGTTCTTGCGCCAAGGCGCGTGCTAATAAGACTCGCTGTTTCTCCCCACCTGAAAGAGACGAATAGAGACGAGTTTTCTTCTCGAGCATATCCACCTTATCGAGAGCATCTTGAACGAGCCTATAATCCCTTTCCCTTTCCTTCTGTAAAAAAGACAGGTGGGGAGTTCTTCCCAGCAAGACAATTTCCTCAACTGTACAATCAAACTGCAATTGATTAAACTGGGTGACGACCGCCATTTGCTTAGCTGTTTCTTTGAGTGACCAATGCTCCAGCGGCTTTCCATCTAGGCTTATCAAGCCTTTGTCCGCCTTTTCCTGACGATAGAGGAGTTTAAGCAGACTGGTTTTCCCGCTTCCATTTGGTCCTAGTATCGTATGAAATTGATGCCCTTCAACCTTAAGAGAAACTCCTTTGAGGATTTTTTTCTCTCCTAGTCCAAAGTGAACATCCTGACAAATCAAGTCCATATCAGACCCTCACCTCCCTTCGCCTAGCTCCAACAATGTAGATAAAGAAAGGAGCACCTACTAAGGCTGTGAAAATACCAATAGGAAGCTCTGCGTTTGGAATGATGATACGGGAGAGTACATCTGCCCAGACCACAAAGAGGGCACCCAGTAAGGTAGCAATAGGAAAAAGCCTCCTGTAATTCGTTCCTACTAACCCTCGAGCTAAGTGAGGAGTAATCAGACCGACAAATCCAATAATCCCACAAGTTGCCACTAAGACAGCTGTCAGCACAGCCACCACGGTCACGTAAAGATACCAATAGAAGCGTAAGGGAATTCCCAAAGTTAAAGCAGCCTCATCTCCCATCATCATCGCATTAAAAACACGATACTGAGTAGCGAAAAATAGAAAGGCCAATCCTACTACTATAGTTGGCAGGACTAAGTCAGACCAAGTAGTCCCTGCAAGCGAACCCATAGTCCAAAACTTAATGGTCATCACACTGTCCGCATTAGCGCCAACTGAGATAATAAAGTTGGAAAATGCCAGAAAGAGAGCATTGACCACCGTTCCTGATAAGATCAGACTAGAAGTCGTCATCCTGCCCTGCATAGAGGCAATGATGAGGACAGCAATGGTTGCCAAAATAGCTCCAAGAAAAGCTCCAATGCTAATCACTAATTTTAAACCAAGAATGATGCTCAAAGTTGCCCCTAGAGTTGCTCCCGCAGAAATTCCTAAGACATAGGGCTCAGCAATAGGATTGTTCACTGTAGACTGCATCACGCTGCCACACATAGAAAGACCAGCCCCTACTATCAGACCTAACAATACTCGGGGGAATCTCATGTTCCATACAATGGCAAGAGTAGACTTGGAAACCTCTCCTATCTCAAGAGGAAAACCCAACCTGCTCAAAATAATCCGATAGGTATCTCCTAGATCAATCGCAACAGACCCCATAGAAACAGCTAGAAAGAGGGAAATTCCTAAAACACTTAGTAAAATAACCAAAAACAACACAAATTGCAGGTCCCGTCGGCTTCCAGAAAATTTGGAAAGCATGCAAATCTCCTTTGATAGAATCTTAAAAATTTAGAAAATTCTCATGAAAAGTATACCATATTTCTATTAGATGAACAAGGATAGAAGCATATATAGAAAAAGCCCTCTGAAATCAGAGAGCTGATTTGAACTAGAGCCAGAATCCTAGTGAAAAAGATGAAACTCCTTGCGTTCATCAAACACTGTGTCGTTTCCCTATTTTCATACGATTTTTTAACGCCCTTAGCATCATAATTCTTGCTGGATAAAACGTTTATAAACTAGGCGACAAGCCGAAGATTGTACGAAAATGTTAGTGAAACAAAAAATCTCCCCGAAGGGAGATGATCTGGTTTATTTTACCTTACAGTGCTAGGAACCGTAACCGAAGATTATACTTGAGTATATCGAGGTAAGGTGACAAAAGTAAAAAAGCTACCCAATTTAGAGTAGCTTCATTATCAAGATATGCTCAATTGAACACGACCTAAGCAAGCGGATAAAAACAAAAAGCCCTCTGAAATCAGAGAGCTTGATTTGAGCTCGGGATAAAACGTTTATAGACTAGGCGACGAGCCGAAGATTGTACGAAAATGTTAGTGAAACAAAAAATCTCCCCGAAGGGAGAAAATCTGGTTTATTTTAGCTTACAGTGCTAATGACCGTAACCAATGATAATACTTGAGTATATCGAGGTAAGGTGACAACATAAAAAGCCCTCTGAAATCAGAGAGCTTTATTCTTGCTGGATAAAACGTTTATAGACTAGGCGACAAGCCGAAGATTGTACTGATGGTACATCGAGGCGAAGCCAACGAAGTATAGAAACGTTTTAGACGCAAGATTAGCGACGAAGTCCTAGAGAGTTGATCAACTCACGGTAACGGTTAACGTCGTTTTTACGCAAGTATGCAAGCAAGTTACGACGGCGACCGATTTTCTTCATCAATCCACGGTAAGTAGCGTGGTCTTTTTTGTGTTGTTTGATGTGTTCGTTAAGGTGGTTGATTTCCCAAGTAAGGACAGCAACTTGAACCTCTACTGAACCTGTATCACCTTCGTGACGTGCATATTGTGCGATGATTTCATTTTTTTTCTCTTTTGAGATTGCCATGATGTTTCTCCTTTTTATTTGGCTTCATCCGAGTGACAGGTTGGCATGCCTGCAACCAAGAAGAAGTTATTTGTCTTTACGACAGTTCTTATTCTACCAAGAAGCAGAGACTTTGTCAACTGATTTACTGTTCAATACCGTGAATTACTCTACTGATTTCAGGGCTTCGAGCATATCTACCTTTCTTACAATCAAGTCACTCCTTACTATCATTATAACGCTTTTTCAACTAGTTGAAAACTAGGAGCAAACACAAGAAAGCCTAGGAATCCTAGACTTTCTGTTTATAAATTATTTTCCAAGGTAGTATTCAGAAACGACGTTCAATTTTTCGTCAAATTCGAATACCAATGGTGGGAAGTTAGGGATTTCCACGTCCATGATTTCGTCGTCTGACAAGCGTTTGATGTGTTTTACAAGGGCACGGATTGAGTTACCGTGAGCTCCTACGAATACATTTTTACCATCTTTAAGTGCTGGCGCGATTTTGTCTTCCCAGAATGGAAGGGCACGTTCCAAAGTCACTTTCAAGTTTTCAGCATCTGGAATAACTGAGTCGTCAAGTGAAGCGTAACGACGGTCAGTGTGAGCTGAGTGCTCATCGTCACGGTCCATGTTTGGAGGCAATACATCGTATGAACGACGCCAGATGTGTACTTGCTCATCACCAAATTGTTCAGCCGCTTCAGCCTTGTTTTTACCAGTCAAACCACCGTAGTGACGTTCGTTCAAGCGCCATGATTTTTCAACTGGAACCCACAATTGGTCAGAAGCTTCAAGAGCCAAGTTTGTTGTTTTGATTGCACGTTTCAATACTGAAGTGTAAGCTTGGTCAAATTCGATACCAGCTTCTTTGATCAATTTACCAGCGTCAATCGCTTGTTGTGTTCCTTTTTCAGACAAATCAACATCAGCCCAACCAGTGAAAAGGTTAGCTTTGTTCCATTCAGACTCACCGTGGCGAGCAAAAACCAATTTTACCATTAGATGGATTCTCCTTTTATTTTTCGAGGTTGCCCTCGTTTATCTATTCTATTTTACACAATTTTTCACAAAAAAGCTAGTTAAAATCAACTAAAAAGAGAGAACAGTGTCCTCTCATCTAGTTATTATTAATTCGTGATATTCAATCAAGAAACGATTGCAATTATTTGTTATTTAAAGCATCAATTAAACGATCAGTATTCTTAGTTACATTAGTATCATTGTAACGATTATGAATTAGACCTTCAATTGTTTCTTTGCAATTTTCAAGATTAGCTTTTTCAAATACTACCACACTAACAACATGTGTTCCACCAGAAGTAAGATGCAAAACTAGTAGAGTTTGAAAAGCACTTAGCACTGTTAATACATCATAAGCCGCTAATATCAATCCTCCGATAAATGAATGTTGCATCATTGAAAGGCCAATAAGAGCAAAAATTATACCTCAAGCAAATGATTTGAAATCAAGACGAAATGAACTATCTACACTTGCAACATGATCAACAGGAATTGTTTTATTTTGAGAACCCAGTGGAATAACTTTTAAAATAGTATTAGGGTTAGAAGTTTTTATAAAGACTCCCTCTAAAGCAATGGAAGCTTTTAAATAGAATGTTAAATACGATATAATGAAAGATTATTTCATAATATTCTCCTTTTATTTTTTCAAGTTGTATTACATCATGTTTTCTTATAAAAAAAGTATTTTGCTAACATATTCTTTCGCCAGATAATTCTTTAAATAAAAAAAACAACCCTCAAACGGATTGTTTCACTAGACTATCAGACAAGGCCACGGACTTCTTTTAAAAATTTAGAAAAAGAAACAGCGCCTTTAATGATTAGAAATCCTCCTATCCACTCGGTCGCTGAAAGAAATCCCAGCACGCCACCAAGGATAAATAAAATAGATGGCAGAATTCGAAGTTGTTGATCCTCTTCGAAATAGATTAGCATAAAGGTTCCTAATGCAATTATCAAAATCTTAAAAAATGTCAGGAGCAGGGAAAAGGCAACCGTGACAACCAGCATTTTTGAAGGATCTTTATAGATGAGAGCCCCAGTATAGGATAGCAAAAATCGTAGGACAGGTCCCAAAAGTAAGGTCACTCCTGCCAGCATGCCCAGTCTCCAATTGAGTCGAACCAATCTATCTCTCTCCATAAAAACCTCCTTCTATCGTAGCTATCATTCTACCATATTTGCTCCAGAAACAAAAGACCTTCTCCGTCACAAACAAATCGCCTACCAGCTTTCAGACATCCGAACATAAAAAGAGAAGATCTGTCGATCCTCCCTTTTCATTTTCCAACCCTTATTTCTTAAAAATAGAGGTTCTGAAATCGTTTGTTTGGTCAAGATAGGCTTTAAAGATTGCTCTCTTCAACTTATGAACGGCACTGTCAATCTCTGGCTTATAGTCACTCCAACGAGGAGCCACTGCATCCTGTAGCACAGCTTGGTCCATGAGGGCTTGCAATTCACTCACTTGATTGATGGTCTCTGTCGTATAGTTTGGCCATGGTTTTGTCGGATCTTTAAAGGTCACTTGTTTCAAGTTTTTAAACTGATCCACACGTTCTTTGTACATGGCTTTCTTGAAATCTGCCCAAGATGCATACTTGCCTTCAAACACCTTGTCCAATACAAGTTCATCTGTCACCAATCCGCGTTCTTTACCATAGAGATTGATAGTTTTACCTTTTTGTTTGGCAGCTTCTTCGTATTGGTTTGAGATATAAGGTACCATTCCATCCTTAAAGCCTTTGGCAGCCAAAAGTTCGTAAGCGATCCGACGTCCCATAAGGTCCCCCGGTGTTCCTTTTTCACTGCTGAGAGCTGAATAGATTGGGGCAAAGAGTTTGATCGTATAGTATCCATTTCGCTCGTAGTCTCCAGATTGGTACTCACGAGCTGATAAGATGTTATGGTCAATCAAACTTTCAAAACTATTCAAGTTTCGAGCCTCTTCTTCTGTCAATTCTTTGACTACGTTAGTGGCATAAACCTCATTTCCATCCGCTGGATCTTTCATATACTTGTTCTCAATTTTTCTGAGAGCCGCCATTTTCTGGTAAACATTTAGTTTGTTAACGATTGATTGCCCTTCGAGGTATTCCAGCATGTAGATAAGATCAAACATGTTGTGGACATAGTTCTGAAGATCTGTTGCGTTTTGGAATCTCTCTGTCGGATCCAAGACTTGCAGACGGGACCCCTCTGTACTATCTGATTTTGAGTGTTTCAAGATAGAATTGATGGTAAGGGTTGCGTCACTTGGTTGGTCAGGGGCTTGCAATAAGCCTTTTGCGAAGAACTCTGGTCCCAAACCACTTCTTCGACCATAGCCGCCAAGGTAGATATCCTGATCCGAATCATGGGTCATTTCATGGGTATAAGTAATGGCTCCATCCTTGTCCAACATACGGTAAGACATATAGTAGACGCCATCCCCTGTTGCGTAGGCTCCATGCTGGTTGTGTACTACCTTATTGCCAACTGGGCCAAAGAAGTTCTTCATAGCTGGATTGGTGCTATCAAACTTAGCCTCCACTGTAGCTTTTCCAGAGGTTGTGTCATCCCCAAACTTATAAGCATCATAAAGGAGGATGGTACGATAGAGTTTTTCACGCGACTCTTTATCTAAAATACGATACCAATAATCGTAGTGATCTCGCTGGCGTTTGGCTGTTTCACGCGCATTTTCTTCAACAAAGTCATTGAGAGCCTTGCCCTCTTTATGCTCACTATTGCGGTAGCGATCATAAGCTCCAAATCCTAGACTAGACATGGTTGAGATGACAAAGACTGATTTCTCTGGCAATGTTAAGAGAGGCAAGACCATATTGCGGTATTTCCATGTGGCACTCGTGATGCGATCATAAACACCGATAGAATACTTAGTCTCAGCTTGCTCTTGCTTGGCTTTAACCTCTGCAATATTGGATTTTTCTTCAACGATATAAGCCTTAGTCTCTGATTTAAACCAGTCATTGTTGCTTTTCTCTGGTAGAAAGACTTTTCGGTAATGTTCCAGCGTGCTAAACAAATCTTTTGTTCCATGATGGTTGGAAAGACTGATACCATAAGTATCGACATTATTCTTAGCTAGAAGATTATTAAATCCAGATTTACCTAACTCAATCAGAGTATCTAGTGGTGAAGCATTTCCCTTACCAAAGAAGTCCAGGTGGTACAGAACCAGGTCTTTGACGTTTACCTGACCATAGCTGAAGTTATACCACCGTTCCAGATAGGTCAAACCAAGTAGCAAGGCTTCTTTGTTGTGCTTGATTTTATCTACAAGATAGCCCTTGGTGACAGGGTTATCACCAGCAAGTCCAGCGTCCGCTGACAAGAGTTTCTTCAAACTGTCTTCCAGTTGTTCCTTGGTTTTGGCGAACTGGTCTTCAAGATAGAGCTCAGTCTGTTCGACTTTTGGAGAAATACCGAGTGTCTTTCTGATTGCTTCTGAGCGGTAGTCAACCTTTTGTAAGTCAGGTAAGACTTGTTTGATGATAGAGCTTTGGTCATACAAGAATTGGTTTGGCGTATAGAGAAGACCCGTATTTCCTAGACTATATTCCGCTAATTTGGCGAAATCAGCCCGGTACTTGAGATTGAGCTTCTCAGATGAATGGTCCTTGTAGTGCAGCAAGAGTTTGTTTGCAGTCTGTTTGTTAGAAACAATATCTGTGATGACTTGGTTATCCTTCATCATAACTGCTGACAAGAGTTCTTTTTGATATAAGCTACTGCTTTCTTTTACTAGGTTTCCATATTTGACGATGGTTGCCTTGTTGTAGAAAGGTAGCAATTTTTCAATGTTCTTATAAGCCAAGGCGCGCTTAGCTTGATAATGGGCCACCTTAGAAAAGTCACTGTCCTTCTTGCCACTTGTTGAGAGGGGCTCCACTGTTGGTAGAGTGAGAGGATTAATGGCTGCTTTTTTGCTTTCGATTTGGGAAGCATCTAGCACTGTTCCTCTTTCTTCAAAGGATTCCTTGCTGACGACCTCATCCTTGACCAAGGTGACATTGTAGACTCTGTTGGCCTTGCTGCTGAATGTGTCCTTCACCTTCATTCCATTGTAGTGGTAACCGGTAATGGCATTTCCGTTGGTTACATTGACATCACTGAGAACATTGGTCAATCTTCCAGCATGCTTTTCTAGATTAGAAGTTCGGTCCCACAAATAGCCTGCTACTCCCGCTACTCTACCAAAGTGCTTGGCATTGTTAATATCGCCTTCAGCATAGCTATCTTGGATTTGTGCATCCTGATCTACTAGACCTGCAAGACCACCCACAGTCTGATCTGAACTATTTGTGTTAGATGAAATGGCTACTGTCGCTTTTGACTTCGTAAGCAAAGCCCTGTTTCCTGTCAAATGACCGACCAGACCACCGATATTGTAAACAGCAGTCGTTTCATAAGTGTTGATAATTCTTCCCTTGAAACTGCTCTCTGTGATGCTTGATTGATCCGCCTTAGCCAGCAAACCACCGATACCACGTTCACCAGCCAGAACACCATCGACGTGAACTTGCTGAATCTTTGTGTTATTCTGGGCTTCATAGGCCAGTGAACCGATATCATCTTTCCCTGAAATAGAGACATTTTTCAGACTCAATTTTTCTACTGTGGCTCCACTCAAGGTTTCAAAAAGAGGCTTTTTCAAGTTGTAAATAGCATACTGCTTGCCATCTTTTTCACCGATCAACTGACCAGTAAAGGTACCCTTGATGTAAGATCTATCATCAGGTCCCAGTTCCACTTCGTTGGCATTCAAACTGGCTGCTAAATGATAGGTTCCAGTGAGATTCTGGTTGATAGCTTTGACCAGGTTGCTAAAGGAAGTAAAGGTTGTTGTTTCCTCTGTAGCCTTCTTAGCTAGGTAGAAGGTGAAATTATCAACATATTTATTTTCTAGCTCTTGCTGGAGTTTCTCAGCCTTGGCTGTGATTTTATAAACTGGCTGACCATCTTTCGTTTCAGCCGTTATTGAAGCGACTGGTAGATAGACATCTTTAAACGACGAAGATTTAACCTTGACAAAGAAAGTATCTGGATTACTTGGGGCACCATCTAAAGAAACGTGTTGTTTGTATGTACCATTGGTCTGACTATACAACTCCAGATCCGAAACGTTTCTTAATTCAAGTGTTTTTTCTGGATCTTTTTCTTTTGGTTTTTCTGTCGGAGCTTCCGGTTTTACTTGCTCGGTATTGCCAGTATATTCTGGAAGAGGAGCGACTTGTTCCGGTTCAACGACAGCTCCTGCTTGAGTGCCTGTATATTCTGGTATTTCAGTTGTCTCTGGGGCTACTATTGCACCTGATTGAGTATCTGTATATTCTGGTTTTTCAGCTATCTCAGGGTCAACAATCGCTCCAGCTTGAGTTCCTGTATACTCTTGTGTCGGTGGCACCTGTTCAGGCTCTACGATTGCTCCAGACTGCTCGCCTGTATAGGTTGGTTTCTCAGACGTTTCTGGTTCCACCAAAGCCCCAGACTGGACGCCCCCAACCTCTGGCTCAACTTTTTCCGGCTCAACGATGGCACCAGCTTGAGTTCCCTGATACTCAGGTAGTGGAGCGACTTGCTCGGGTTCAACGACTGCTCCTGCTTGGGTGCCTGTATATTCTGGTTTTTCAGCTGTCTCTGGGGCTACAACCGCTCCCGCTTGCTCGCCTGTATATTCTGGTATTGGAGCCTGCATCTCAGGCTCTCCTTTTTTTGCAGACTGAGGTGCTTCACTCGGAGCAACTGCCTTCTTAGTCCCTTTCTCTACTATACGTGGCAAGGCTTCTTCTACTTTAGTTGAGAGAACTTCCCTAGAAATTTCTTGGTTTTCAACCGTGAAAATGCGAACAAGTTCAATCTTCTTCCCAGCACGCCCTTCTTGTTTGACACGAATGGTTCCCTCTGCTAGTTCTGGATTTTCCTGAACCACTTCTGAAACATCTAGTTTAGTTACAATTTCTTGGTCCTTGTATAGGAGCTCTGGTTTATTGACGCGACCAGCCAAGACTTCATCCTGAGGATCCACACTAGCAAGGCCAGACGGTTTTGGATTGGATGAATCTTGAGAAGGGATTATAGGAGACGGAGCTTTCTGCTCATCTCCTGCCTTTTGTCCACCTTCGTTGGCTTGGAAATGAGGTTGAACCGTGTAGTCTAGTTTCTGATCCCTAGCAGCAGTTTCTTGCTGATTAATCTCTTTGTCTTGCTTAATATAGCCTAGGTAGGTATAACCTGATAAGGCACGTGGCAAAGGCAGACTATCTCCTTGGGATAATTGGTATTCCTGATTGTATTGGAGCAAAAGTTGATTTTCAATAGCCTGAACTGAAGAAGCCAAACCGCTACCCATCCCTGTTACCAAAATCACATTCAAGAGAGCTTTCTTTTTGCCTTTCTTTTTCGATACGACAAAAATAAGGAAACCAATCGAAGCCAGAACTCCACCTGATAAAACGCTAGTAAGGCTATTCTGCCCACCTGTATTGGGCAACTGACCCAGCTGGGCTTTCTCATCCATACGGTAGACTAGATAATAGGTGCTCTCACTATCTTCCGCAATTTTAGGAATGTCCTTGACAATCAAGTCCTTTTCTTGCCCACTCAGCTCCGTATCCGTCACATATTTGTAGTGAACAGCTGCATTTTCTTGAGCAAATACGGTCCCACTGCTCGCAATGGACACAAAAAATAGGCTTGAAATCGAAGCTGACACAAGTCCAATTGCTAATTTTCGTAAGGAGAAACGATGCTGCTTCTCTCCAAAAAACTTTTTCATTCTAAATCCTCTCAACTTTTACCTTCTATCAAGAAATTAACTAGCATTATATTTTGATATAGATATTTCACATCCATCATTATACTATAAAAATACTTCCTTGTCTCAAATAAATACTTTGAATTTTATGAATGTAAAAGCTTATTTATCCTGTCAAATTTACCCCTGCTTGGTGACAAAAAAAAGAAGGCTAAGCGCCTTCTCTTATTTGAAAATATTCCTAACAAAAAGTTATTATTCTTGAATCTCGAATTTTTTCAAAAGTCCAAAATAGAGGGATCCACCAATGATTGTCAGAATTCCTCCTACCCATCCCAAGAATGGGATCAATCCAACAGAACCACCTACGATAAACAAAACAGACGGTGCAGGGGTCACACGTTCATCGTCCTTGTAATAGACAATAGACACAATTCCTAAAACCAAGACAGCAATTTTTACCAATGCCAAAATGATTGAAAAAATCGTCAATATACCAACTGTTGCATCAGAGTCCTCCGTCGCCGCAGCAGCCCCGACAGCTATCATAAACATAACAAGAGGTGCCAACAGTAAGACGATACCTGAAATAAGACCAAAAATCGCATTTACGCGAGCAAGTGCTTTTGTTTTCATCCGAATCTCCTTAAAAAATTTTTACAACTATCATTTTACCATATTTTCATGAAAAACAAAAGAAATTTCAAAATGAGTATACTAGATGGTGAATGATTTCAAATTTCTATCCAGACATTTAGAGTAAGAATTCTGTCATGTATCAGATTGTTTGTAAATTCATTCGTCTTCTCCACTAAGCAAGCAATTCCATAGAAAAAAGAAGATCACTTGGATCTTCCTTTTTCGTGTCTATCTTTCAAAGATAGACTGTCTGAAGTCGTCTGTAGCACGTAGATAAGCGTTGAAAATACGATACTTGAGTTGGGCGACACTGCTCTTAGAGCTGTCTGATAAGGCACGATCAATGTTCTTAGCTGAGGCATCCGCTAGTACTGCTAAGTACATATAATCTTGTAATTCCTCATAAGAAGAAATCGTAATTTGTCGTTTGCTATCTAGTTTTCCGGCTTCAAACTCGATGGTGATCGGGCGAAGGAAGTTTTGAGCCTTGTTGTATCGCTCATTCAACATAGCTTTCTTCAAATCCTTCCATGATTCATACTGACTACCGTAGAGGTTTTTAAGGATCCGATCATCTCCAACTACTCCGACATCTCCACGGTTCCAAGTTGAGTAGGTCTTATCACCTTCTTTGAGAGCTTGGCCAGCGTATTGGCCAGATACATATGGGACAAATCCTTGTTGGTAGCCCTTGTCTCCTAGCAATTCATAGGCTCTACGGCGGAACATAAGTCCCCCAGGAGCACCAGTTGGATTGTCCAGAGCTGCATAGAAGGAAGCAAACATATTGATGACATAGTAGCCATTTCGTCCAAAGCTAGCTCTATCCCAACCATCGCGACGACCAATGATATTATGATCAACCAGAGCATCGACAGATTTTAGTTTGGCTGCTTCTTCGGCAGTTATAGGGACAATTCGATCATCAGCGTGGGCTTGTTTACCATAAGAAGTTTTTTCAAAGTTATAATTTTCAGCCTTACGGTACCATTTCATTTTCTGTTGATCAGTTAGAACACCAGTAACAACATCCCCTTCAACATAATCCAGAAGGTTCAGTACGTCAAAGACTCCATGCATGTAGTCTCGAAGAGCATCTGCTGAGGAGAATCGGGCAACAGGATCATAGGTATGGTAACGTGTGGTCGAATCTTTATCTCCCTGATAGAAGCTATTAAGTACGAGACCTTTTTCGCTAACATTGGTTACAGACTCTAACATCCCTGTAGCAAAACTCTCAGGTCCTTCACCCTCACGACGACCATGTCCTTCAAAATAGATAGAACCATCCGAGTTGTGGGTCATTTCATGGGTATAGACCATGGTTCCAGAAGCTCCCAGCATCTGGTCATAAACGTAGAAGACTTCATAACCATTGGCAAAGGCTCCTAGTCCATTGTCTCCGTGATACTTGCCAGCAGGGCCAAAGAAATTGTACATAGCAACAGAGGTCTTATCATTACGCGGAGCCCAATATTGCTGACCTTTATCATTATAAAGAAAGAAACCGTCTGTAACGATCACCCGTCTGAATAGAGTGTCTTTCCTGTTTGGACTTAAAATGTTGTACCACATGTCATAGTGGTTTCGTTGCCATTCAGCTGATTGATCCACAAGTTTTTCAACGTGTCGATGGAGTTCCTCGCCTGAGAGAACTCTACCACCTTCTTTCCTGTAGCCTCCAAAGCTACCAAAGGCAATAGTCGACATATTGCTGATGATATAGACATCTCTTTCAGGTAAGGTCAGAAGTTGGAGGACCATTTGCTTGAAGCCCCAATCTCCCTGAGTCAGTCTGTCGTAGACCTTGATTGTATACTTACTCTTACGATCTGCATTGTCTTGCTTAGCCTGAATTTCTGGCAGACTTGAACGAGCTTCTACGATATAAGCCTTAGTATTTTCCTTGAACCACTCACTGTTGGTTTTATTTGGCAAGAAGAGTTCACGCAGACTTTCTAAGTAAGCAAAGAGGTCTCCTTTGCCTTTTTCCTTGGCTAGAGATTGTCGGTAAGTATTGAAGTTATTTTGTGCTCGAAGATTGCCCATTCCAGAGTTACCGAGAGCAATGATGGTATCCAGTGTCGAAGCTGCTTGATTGCCGAAGAAATCAAACTTATAGGCATTAAGGTCCTTGGTGTTGAAAGTTCCATAGTTGACATTGTACCAACGATTGAGATAGGTCAGACCAAGCATGAAGGCCTCTTTGTTCTGCAGAATCTTTTGGCTAATCGCATCCGCTACGGCAGGGCCTAGGGTGTTAATCGACTTGTCAACTGAAAGCACCTTGAGGAGCTCCTGACCTAGTTCAGCCTTGGTTTGTTCAAAGGCTTTTTCTAGATAAAGATCATCTAAGGAAGCTGTTTCACCAATTCCTAATACTTTACGCACTGCAGCTGAGTCATAGGTCACAGCTCTGAGTTCATCCAAGACACTCTCTTTAATGGTCTGATAGTCAGATAAGAAGGCCTCTGGCGTATAGAGCAAATTCTTATCAGCAATGCTATATTCAGCAATCTGGCCATTGGCAAAATCACCCTTATAGGTCAGATCGAGATAAGCGATCGTCTTATCTGCATAATGCAGCATCAGTCTATTGATTTCACCCTTATGGCTGTTGACATCTGTTATCAGTGTCTCATCTTTCATCGGAACCACATCTAGCAGGGCTACTTTGTTGAGTTTATCATCTTCAGCTAATTGGTTGGCTGTATGAACGATGAAGTCTTTGTTGTAGAATGGTAATAGTTTTTCTACATTTTCGTAGGCTTGCTTTCTGGACTCCTGGGCTCCCCTCACTCGACTATAGTCTGTTTGATGCTGATAAGCTTGCTGCAATGGTTCCTGGTCCGTCAAGTTTGAAGTGATTCCAAAGGACTGGCGTTTGGCTTGCGCATCGGCCTCTGAAATAGAACGGACAAAACGCTCATCTTTTCGATTTGCTGTAGTTCCTTCAAGAACATAAGAGTCCCGAACAGAAGCCTCAGGATAGGGATCTCCTGTCATCGCATGACCATTTTGAACCTTGACACTGGTCAAGATATTTCGGACCTGTCCATTGTTCCAAGTGGATCCGATCGCTCCACCGACTTGGCCAGAATGACCTCCATTTTGGATAGAACCAGTCACATAAGAAGTTTCTAATCTAGCTCCATTTTGCAAGCGACCAATCAAGCCTCCAACACGCTGGTCTCCGTTTCTACCCGTTACTTGGATAGATACATCCGCCTGACTCTTCTGCGCCAGTGATTGGTTGCCGTGGAAATTACCGACCAGGCCACCAATATTGTACTCCTGCCCTCCATCTTGGGTGCTGGAAATTGTTCCTTTAAAGGCAACATTGGTTAGTTTTGTGTTTTGGGCAACTCCTACCAGTCCACCGATATGCTTGTTTCCAGATAGACTACCACTTACAGAAACATCCGTAATCGTTGCATTTTGAGCATTGCTAGCCAAGGTCCCTATAGAGTCCTTACCTGAAACTGCAGCCGATTTCAAGGTCAGTTGCTGGATGGTGGCATTTTTCAAGGTTGCAAAGAGTGGTTTTGCCAAGTTGTAGATGGTATAATCTTTGCCATCCACTCGGCTAGTTAGACTACCTGAAAATTCTTCTGGAACATAGCTTGTCGCAGAATGTTCTAACTCAACCTCATCTGCTGAAACATCTGCTCCTAGTTTGAAGTTTCCAGTCGGGTTTGACTTCATGGCCTCTATGAGCGCTTTGAAGGACGTATAGACACCTTCTTGACTAAGAGGCGTTTTTGGCAATTCAAAAGAGTAATCTGGACGATAATGATCCCCTTCTCCCTCGACGAGCTGATTAGCTGATACCGTTACGGAATAGGCATTGCCCTTATCTGTAATCTTAGAAACAGGTAAGAGCATATCCTTGAACTTGTCTGACTGAATGCGGACATAGTAGTTGTCTAAATCAGATGGAACTTCCGACAGGGATAGGTAACGTCGGTAGTGACTACCATCTTTACCGTACAGTTCGATACGATCAATATCTTTGATTTCAACCTTCTTATAATCTAGCTGAACTGGGCGTTGATCCTCTATACTAGTTTGTTCCCCTTGACCCAGGTCATATTTCATGACAGTTTTGAGGGTATAAGGAGTATAGTAGTCCAAGTCATCAAGTGTCAATTTTTGAGTGAGGTCCACAAGGTCGACTTCCTTGATCAGCGTTTCGCCCTTGTATAGCTGCACTTTGGCTGATTGATAGCTTGCTGTAGCATCCGTCAAGTGATAGCTAAGAGAAACTTGGCGTTGATCTTCTTCCTTCTCGACACTGACTAAAGAGAGTGTTGGTTTTCTCTTGACTCCATCCAGAGCTTGACGAGCTGCCTCGAGATCCGTCCGAACTTGATCGACCAAGGCTTGATTGGCGAAAGGATTGTCCAAAACGAGCTTGGCCTGATCTAGAGCACGGCGATAGCGGAGTTTGGTTTGTTCATCAGCATACTGGTAAGCAACTGTAGACTGAGTCACATCCTTCATGTCAAATTCAACTCCAAGAGTTTTCTTATCAACAGGTTGGCCGTCTAGATTATTCTTAGCAGTTTCAAGGGCATTTTTCAAGGAATCAACCTGTTCTTGACTGGCATGAGATGCCTCAAATAAAGCTTGGGCATTTGCAACTGCCTGTTTATAAGACTCCTGATCTGCAGTGGTATCATTGAAATACTGATGCGTTTTCTGGATGCTCTCAGCTTCTTCCACTAATTGGTGTAAGGGTTCGAGGTCGAGGGTTCCTTTTTCTGGTTCCACAGGAGCGTGATCCGCATTTGTAGAAATTGGTTTTGTACCGACTTTGATAATCTGAGGAACTGCTTCTTTTGTGATAGTGTTAGAGATTTCCTCTGTATTTTCGACTTTTCCATCTACTAAATACTGACGAGTCACAATCGTACGCACGCCCTCTTGACCTGCTTGACTAACTTCTCTTTGCCCCAATGGCAGGTCTGCACTTTCCACTTCCTTGGTTGGATAGGGTTCAGCCACTGTTGTGGTAACGTCCTTTTCTTCAACGTTTAAGCTTGGAACTTCATTTACAGGAGCGTCTGTTGGTTTCTCGCTAACAGGAGCTGTTCCGACCGTTACGATCTCTGAAACTGCTGGAGTTGTCACTTCGTTAGAGATTTCCTGGCTTCTCTCTACTTTGCCATCTACTAAATACTGACGAGTCACAATCGTACGGACGCCATCTTGACCAGCTTGGGTTATCTTGGTCTGACCAACTGGCAAGCTATCACTCTCTACTCGTTCTCGAGTGTAGGGTTCTGCTACCGTCGTAGTAACATCTTTTTCTTCAACGTTTAAGCTTGGAACTTCATTTATTGGGGCGTCTGTTGGTTTCTCGCTAACAGGGCCTGTTCCAACTGTTACGATTTCTGAGACCGCTGGAGTCGTCACTTCGTTAGAGAGTTCCTGGCTTCTCTCTACTTTTCCATCTACCATGTACTGACGGGTGACGATTGTACGGACGCCATCTTGACCAGCTTGGGTTATCTTGGTCTGGCCAACTGGTAAGCTATCACTCTCTACTCGTTCTCGAGTGTAGGGTTCTGCTACCGTCGTAGTAACATCCTTTTCCTCAACCTCTAGACTTGGAACTTCATTTACAGGAGCGTCTGTTGGTTTCTCGCTAACAGGGCCTGTTCCAACTGTTACGATTTCTGATACTGCTGGAGTTGTCACTTCGTTAGAGAGTTCCTGGCTTCTCTCTACTTTTCCATTTACCATGTACTGACGGGTGACGATTGTACGCACTCCATCTTGACCAGCTTGAGTTATCTTGATTTGGCCAACTGGCAAGCTATCACTCTCTACTCGTTCTCGAGTGTAGGGTTCAGCCACTGTTGTGGTAACATCTTTTTCTTCAACGTTTAAGCTTGGAACTTCATTTATTGGAGCGTCTGTTGGTTTCTCGCTAACGGACTCCCCTGGGCTTGGTTTTGTAGGAGAAGGGATCTTGCTTCCGACTTTTCTAATCTCAGAAGTCGGCTCAGTCGTTACCTGATTGGAAACCTCCTCTGTATGGATCACCTGACCATTTAAAAAGTAGCTGCGGGTCACGATGGTACGACTACCATTTTTCCCTGCCTGAATCACCTCAGTTTGACCTTGCGGCAAATCATCCGCCTCTACTTCCACCACTTGGAAAGGAATAATCTCTGTACGACTGGTATCTTTACTATCAACCTTTAACTCTGGTTGTTCAAATACAGGAGCATCACTTGGTTTCTGAGAACGATACTCTTCCTGCGCTTGGCTTCCGTTCGAAGTTTGGACTGGAGTATCAATAGGAGCCGAATGATTCAACTCTTTCTTGCCATCAACTGGAGAGTTTACTTCTTTTTGAGATTTCAAATACCCTACATATTGGTAGCCTTCAATCGTAAGTGGGGATTGCAATGTTTCCCCGACCTGTACAGTCAATTCCTGATTATAGTCTGCCAGCATTTGATTTGTCAAAGCCAAGGAAGTTGGCGCAATCAGCTGACTTCCTAGACTGGTCAAAAGCATGAATGAAGCAAGTTTCTTGCGATCATCTCTGCCCAGTTTAATCGCTACGACCAGTAGCACAATGCCTGCCCCTGCTGCAATTGAGCTAATGAGTTGGCTGTGACCAGTTGCAGGCAGCTGTCTCGTCGGACGATAAATCAAATAGTAAGTATCATCTGTTTCCTCAGCAAACTGTGGCAATTCTTTGACTACCAATTGCTTTTCTTGGTCCGTGAGCTCACTTTCTGTCACATACTTATAGTGAATCTGTTTTGTGACGGATGGCGTCTGTTCACTGGCTGCTACACTTGCAAGAGAACCTCCTCCACTAAAAAGGTAGAAAACCCCTACCAAAGCAGAAACTAAACCAACCGAAACTTTTCTCAATGAAAAACGTTGGTGCTTTTCTCCTAAATAACTTCTTTTCATTTCTAATCTTTCCTTCATCATGATTTGAATCCCCTCTATTCTACCGAAATTTACTAGATTATTCAATTTATTTGCTATAAATAATAGCCACAAAAAACTGCTAATCTTTTCAGTTCATTTACGCTGTCAAAATCCTTATCTTATCAGGTCTTGAATGCACAAACAAGATCATGGAGAAACCACAGAAAAATTCCTAGGTAGCCTTAAACCTAGGAATTTTCAAATTTTAATCAAACAGAATCGTTTCCTTATTTCTTGAAAATAGACTGTCTGAAGTCGTCTGTCTCACGAAGATAAGCGTTGTAAATCTTCTTCTTGAGCAGGTTAACCCAGCTAGCTTCGACACGGCTAGTAGCATTGGTAATGTTGCGTACATCCTCTGCCACGGCTGCGTCCATCAACTGCTGCATCTCTGCATAAGAACGAATGGTTACTTTCTTGGTACTGTTTGGATTTTTAAGCTCGTACTCAATGGTAATTGGCTTCAGCTTGGTCAGCTGATCAATTCGCTCCTTGTACATGGCCTTCTTGAAGGCTACCCAAGAGGTGTATTCACCCTTGAATACATTTTCCAAGACTTTCTGGTCTGTCACGAGACCAACATCTCTTCCGGACCATCCGTCCCACGTTTTCATCCCTTCATCAAAGGCTTCCTGAGAGTACTGACCGGAAACATAAGGGACAAATCCGTCATGATAGCCCTTGGCTGCCAGTAATTCATAGGCTGTGCGACGGAACATAACGTCACCAGGTGCTCCATTTGGATTGCTCAAGGCTGAGTAAATTGGTGAGAAGAGGCTGAGACTGAGGTAGCCATTTCGACCATATTTCCCACTTTCCTTGTTCTCCCGACGAGTGATCACATCATTTTCAATCAGGGAATCAAAGGTCTTCAGCTGCTTGATTTCTTCAGCAGTGAAGCTTCGCGTCTGGTTACCAGCGTGGGTCTCCTTACCATACTTATCTGTAATATAGTAATTCTCCATCTTCCTGAACCACTGTAACTTGGCAGCATCACTCTGCTTCAGCATAGAAGTACCTTCTAGATAGTCCAAGGTGTAGATCATGTCAAACATACCATGAACATAGTGTTGCAGATCTGCTGCATTTTTAACACGCTCCTTGAAATTATAGGTATGCATACGTGTCTTAGAATCCTTGTCCACCTTGAAGAGAGTATTGAGCGTAATAGTTGGTTCATCTGCGCTCGGCGAAGATTGCAAGAGTCCACGAGCATAGAGTTCCGCACCCAAGCCCTCACGACGGCCATAACCTTCAAAGTAAATTGCACCGTCAGAATTATGGGTCATTTCATGGGTGTAGACAGAGTTTCCATAGTCTTCTAACAATTTAGCAGCATCAAAGTGAGTTACACTACCCGTAGCATAGGCATTATAGCCCTTGCTTGGATACCACTTGCCAGCTGGTCCAAAGAATTCCTGCATAGCCTGTGATTTTTTGTCATTAGCTGGAGCCCAATATCTTTGACCATTCTTGTCAACCAATGAGAATCCATCATAAACCAGAACCGAACGGAAGAGCTTGTCCTTGCTTTCTGGACTGAGAATCTTATACCAGAAATTATAGTGGTCGCGCTGGTATTCAGCTGTTTTTCTCACTCTGTCTTCGACATATTCAACTAGTTCTGCGTCTGTGCGCACTCTGTTATTGGCATCCAGGCGGTAGCGATCATAAGCTCCCATAGAGAGGGTAGACATATTAGAGATAGCATAGACACCTTTCTCCGTCATGGTCAAGAGTGGCAGGAGCATGCCCTTGTGTTCCCAATTATCTGCAGTAATCTTGTCATAAACACCGACAGAGTACTTGCTCTTGCCCTCGGCTGCGTCCTGAAGCTGTCTCGCTTCTGCTACATCGGACTTAGCCTCAACGATGTAGGCTTTTGTATTGGTCTTGAGCCATTCATTATTGGTCTTGTATGGTAGGAAGAGCTGACGGTAGCCTTCAAGGTAATTGAAGAGTCCTCGCTTGCCAGTTGCTTCAGAGAGCGAATTATCATATGCTGTATAGTTGTTCTTAGCCTTTAGATTCTCAAGTCCTGATTTCCCTAAAGAAATGATTGTATCAAGAACCGAAACGTCATTCTTACCATAGAAATCCAACTTGTAAGCCGATAGGTCCTTAACATTAAAGTTGTCATAGTTGATATTATACCAACGGTTAAGGTAAGTCAACCCTAATAGGAAAGCTTCTTTATCAGCAAGAATCTTCTTAACAAGATAATCCTTAACTACTTCACCTTCAGTATTGATAGCTTTATCCATAGCTAGCACTTTGCGAAGCTCACCTGATAGCTTGCTTTTCACTTGCGTAAATGCAGTGTCTAAGTATAGTTCATCCAAAGAAGTATCTGCGGCTACTCCGAGAGCTGTACGCATAGCTGGCGAATCAAGAACGACTTTGTTTAACTCTGGCAGGACTTGATTTAGAATACTAGTATAATCTGATACAAAGGCTTCTGGAGTATAAAGAAGGTCTAACCCCTTGATACTATACTCAGCAATGCCTTGGTTGACGAAATCTCCCTGATAAGATATTTCTAGGTAGTCAATAGTATTGTCCATGTAGTGCAGCATCAAACGATTGATTGCTGTTTTATTGCTATGGATATCAGTGATAACCTGGTCGCCCTTCATCGGAACAACATCCAGTAGGTACTCCTTGTTCAACTTATGCTCTTTCGGGATCTTGTTCGCAAACGAAACAATGGTTTCTTTATTGTAGAAAGGAAGCAGTTTCTCCATATTTGCATAAGAATATCCACGGTCGAATTGAGCATTGTTTACCTCACCATAGTCGACATAACGCATATTTAGATTCGTGTCATCTAGGCTAGTCGTGATGTCCATAGCAGTCAGTTTTTCTTCCATTTCTTCTTGAGTAATAGTAGAAGTAACAAACTGATCGTTTTTCAAGGTTTCACTTTTAGCAACTTTATATGCTTGCGTAATGCGGTCGTTTTTGTAGCCCTGATCCCCAGAAATACTGTAAACATTTGTACCGCTAACATTACTGATCACATTATCAACTAAACCATTAAAGTAGTTCGAGCCGACCACTCCACCGATTTGACCGCTAGTGGTTGCATTATATAGTTTTCCTGTCACATACGACTTGGTGATTCGAGCATTGTTTTCTAGACGTCCAACCAAACCACCGATACGTTGTTCATTTGATCGTGCACCACTAATAATCGTTACATCTGCTTTACTTTGGCTAAGAAGAGATTCTCCTCCTTTAAGGTTTGCAACCAAACCACCTACATTATAAGCTTTGATTTGTTGACTGTTAGATAGGATAGTCCCCGTAAAGGAACTATTCGTGATTTTCGTATTGGTTCCATTAACTACTAGACCCGCTACGTTAGAGGCGTTGCCTACTACCGATACTCTCCCCAGAACAGAAACATCTGTGATTAGCGCATTCTCCGCATTGCGTGCCAGAGCAGCCGAGTCATAGGTACCCACGATATTCACGTCTTTAAAGTCGATATTGGTAATAGAAGATCCGTTCTTGAGGTTTTCAAATAAAGGCTTGGCTAGATTGTAAATCGCATATTGCTTGCCATTTTGACTACCCGTCAGACTGCCGGTGAAGTTCCCCTTGAGATAGACATAATCAGCAGGAGCTAGGTTGACCTCGCTCGCATCCAAATCAGCTCCCAACACATAATTTCCTGCCATATTTCGCTTCATAGCGTCTACCAATCCAGCAAAGCTGGTGTAGACATTTTGCTGACTTGGGACTGCCTTACTGATGTAAAAGTCGTGCCCAGACTTGTATCCTATCTCACTTTCTTGGACGAGTTCAGGAAGGGCTACATTAACCTTATAGACTGCCTTGCCATCTTTCTCTGCTTCAGCAATGCTGTGAACTGGTAGGAGAATTTCCTTGGATTCGCTTGACTTGATTTTGACGAAGTAGGTAGACAGATCCGTAGGCATAGAGCTCATCGATACAAAGCGCTTGTATTGGTCATTTTCTTTATGATAAAACTCAACAGAATCAATATCACGGAAGGCAATCTTCTTGTATTCTAGCTCAAAGTTACGACTGTCTGTTTCAAACTCAGTAAAGCTGCCATTATCGAGTTCATAAGTCAACTTGGTTTTTAGAGTGTAGCCTGTGTAGTAGTCTAGGTCGCCAATTTTCAAGCTGCCAGCAAAGTTGGTAATCGGAAGAGTGCGAATCAGCTGGTCTCCCTGGTACAATTCTGCAGTCGCTGAACGGAAGGACTGGGTCTGGTCTTCCAATCTATATTGGACCGTCACCGACTTATCATCAGCATTCTCAGTCAGACTTAGAATGGAAACAGTCGGCTTGACTTTAGGCACTCCATTTAGTGCTTCTTTGGCTGCTGTCAGGCTAACAAGAGCTTGGTTGACCTGTACTTGTGTAGCAGTCTGATTGTTCAAAACTCCCTCTGCCTTGGTCAATTCGTCAGTATAAGCTGTCTGCTTTTCTGAATCCGCATTCTTATATTTAACCGAGGTTTTAACCGTTGGATTTAAATCGTACTCAGTCTGAAGAGCTGTTTTAACAACTTCAAGACCACTTAATTGCGCCTTGGCTTGATTGATTTGTTCCACCAGTTGGTTGACTTCTGCTTGGCTGGCTTGGGATTGGCTCAGAATCGCTTGGCCTGCCGTCAAAGCAGCATCATAGTTAGCTTGATGACTCTGACTATCGTTGAAATAACGGGCCTGAGCTTTAATCTGATTCGCTTCTGCCAAGAGACTATGCAGTGAAATTAAATCGAACTCCTCTAAAGCGTCTGCTTTCGGTGCATCACTTGGTACCATAGTTGGCTTAGCCGTGCCGACTTTGACAATTTGCGTTACTGGAGCTAGGGTTTCCTCATTAGACAACTCTTGGCGGTCGATTTCCTGACCATTGGAACTGTAGACTCGAGTCTTAATCGTACGCTCACCCTCAGAACCCGGAGTTGTGATTTGACGAGCATCTCGAACAAGCTCATCGGTTTCTTCTTCACGAATGCTAAAGTTGATTTTCTCAACCCGAGTTTCGTCGGTATAAGTTAGCGGATACTCTGGTAAAGCCTCTGCTTTTGGCGCATCGCTTGGTACCATAGTTGGCTTAGCTGTGCCGACTTTGACAATTTGTGTTACTGGAGCCAAGGTTTCTTCATTCGAAAGTTCTTGGCGGTCAACAACTTGACCATTGGAACTGTAGACACGGGTCTTGATCGTGCGCTCTCCCTCAACACCTGGTGTTGTGATCTGGCGGGTACCTTGGACCAATTCATCCGTAGTTTGCTCTTCAATGTTGAAGGCTATTTTCTCTACATGAGTTTCATCGGCATAAGTCAGTGGATACTCTGGCAGAGTCTCTGCTTTTGGCGCCTCGCTCGGCACCATGGTTGGTTTAGCAGTTCCAACTTTGACAATTTGTGTTACTGGAGCCAAGGTTTCTTCATTAGCTAACTCTTGACGGTCAACAACTTGACCGTTGGAACTATAGACACGAGTCTTGATGGTTCGTTCGCCTTGGACACCTGGAGTTATGATTTGACGAGCATCTTGAACAAGCTCATCCGTTTCTTCTTCACGAATGCTAAAGTTGATTTTCTCTACGCGCGTTTCGTCAGTATATGTCAACGGATATTCTGGCAAAGCATCTGCTTTCGGTGCATCATTTGGTACCATGGTTGGTTTAGCAGTTCCGACTTTGACAATTTGTGTTACCGGAGCCAAGGTTTCTTCATTCGAAAGTTCTTGACGGTCAACAACTTGACCATTGGAACTGTAGACACGGGTCTTGATCGTGCGCTCTCCCTCAACACCTGGTGTTGTGATCTGGCGGGCATCTTGGACCAATTCATCCGTAGTCTGCTCTTCAATGTTGAAGGCTATTTTCTCTACACGAGTTTCGTCGGTATAAGTCAACGGATACTCTGGCAGTGCGTCTGCTTTCGGTGGATCGTTCGGTACCATGTTTGGCTTAGCCGTGCCGACCTTGACGATTTGTGTTACGGGAGCTAGAGTTTCCTCGTTGGACAACTCTTGACGGTCGATTTCCTGACCGTTAGAACTGTAGACGCGGGTCTTAATGGTACGTTCGCCTTGAACACCCGGTGTTGCAATTTGGCGGGTATCTCGAACCAATTCATCCGTATGTTGCTCCTCGATGTTGAAGGCTATTTTCTCTACGCGGGTTTCATCTGTATATGTCAGCGGATACTCTGGCAAAGCATCTGCTTTCGGTGCATCACTTGGTACCATATTGGGTTTAGCTGTGCCGACTTTGACGATTTGTGTTACTGGAGCCAAGGTTTCCTCATTAGACAATTCTTGACGGTCAACAACTTGACCGTTAGAACTATAGACGCGAGTCTTAATGGTACGTTCACCTTGAACACCCGGAGTCGCGATTTGACGACTTCCTTCTGGAATTTCATCTGTATATTGCTCGTCAATAGAAAAATCAATCTTTTCTATTCTAACCTCATCATTTGTAGTCAATTCCAACTCAGAATTCTCATGAATAGGAGCTGTTTCAGGATTTGTCCCATATTCCGTTAGTTCTGGAATCTCTTGAACTGGAACTGTATCAGAACCGGTGCCATACTCTACCAATTCTGGAACTTCGTGAACAGGCGCTGTTTCAGGAGTTGTACCATATTCTGTCAGTTCTGGAATCTCTTGAACTGGAGGCGTATCAGAACTGGTGCCATATTCTGTCAATTCTGGAACTTCGTGAACTGGAGATGTTTCAGGACTTGTGCCATATTCTGTCAGTTCTGGAGTCTCACGAACCGGAGACGTCTCAGGACTAGTTCCGTATTCTGTCAATTCTGGTGCTTCATGAACAGGCGCTGTTTCAGGAGTTGTACCGTATTCCGTCAGTTCTGGAACTTTGTGAACTGGAGATGACTCAGGGTTTGTGCCATATTCTGTCAATTCTGAAACTTCATGAACAGGCGCTGTTTCAGGAGTTGTACCGTACTCTACTAATTCTGGAACTTCGTGAACTGGAGTTTCTTTTGGTATCAAGTTAGTTGGAGCTGTTCCAACTAAAATAATTTCAGAAACAGGTTCAAGCGTCACTTGATCAGAAATCATTTCGCTTTTTACGATTTCTTGATCCTTACGAAAATGACGAGTCACTACTGTACGTTGACCTCGAACACCTGATTGTATAACTTTTGATTGCCCTTGAGCCAATTCATCGGTATATTGGTATTTTGTCTGATAAGGAAGTTCTTGAACTGACTCCTGCTCGCTAATTTTTAGTTCTGGTAAGTCATAAATAGGAGTTGAGCGTGTGAATTCAATCTCCTTAGCAGCTATAGCTTCTCTTTCTTCCTCTGTTAAAGTATCCCCCTTATCTGAAACAATCTCTTTCATATCAAGATTTGTTTCACTCGGTTTAAGTTCACTTCCCTTCTCTTTCTCCCAGTCAAGTGTCGGATTTTCCTTCTGAACAGAATGAGCTAAATGACTATCATTTTGTTCTTCATTCTTTAAGTAACCGATATAGTCGTAACCGTCAATTTTCAATGGCGCTGGCAGTGCATCTCCAAGACCCAAGTTAAGACTTTGATTATATGCAGCGAGCTCGATATTCGTCACTGCTAAGACTGTTGGAGATAGCAGTATGGATCCCATTCCAGTTACCAACAAGATAGAAGATAAATACCTCTTCCCATTTCTGCCTCTAACAACTACAAGCACTAGTAATGCAAGACCCATCGCTGTAAAAGTTGATTCCCAAAGGCCGGAGTGACCTGTCTTAGGCAATACTCCAGATGAATCCCCTTGAGTAGTCGGACGATAAACTAAGTAATAAGTCTCTGAAGCATCCTCAACATACTTTGGAATCTCCCTGATCAAGGCACTCTTCTCTGCCTCCGTCAATTCAGACTCCACTACGTAGTGGTATTTGACATGAGCAGACTGCTGACTTTGAATTTCTGCTGCCTTCACAGAAGTCAAGCCCCCAGCCATTTGCCCACTCAAAAAGAAGCTTCCAATAGTCGCCGAAACGAGCCCAACGGACAACTTCCGGAAAGAAAAGCGCTGTCGTTTTTCTCCATAAAACTGATGTTTCATTCTCAAAATTTCCTCTTCAATATATTATTCAATCCTTTCTATTCTACTCGATTTCACTTGATTATTCAAATTATTTGTCGCGATTTTTAGAAGCAACACATGCTTTTTAAAAGTACCGAAAAACGACTCCTCTTTTTAAAAAATCTCAAAAAATCAACTTAAAACTCTCCCTAAAAATGTTGAATTTCTACATCTTTGTCCTAAGCTTTTACCAGCAAAAAAAGAGAGAAATGACTTTCTCTCTTTTACCTTTCCTCTCATCTTAAACTATGAGAAGACATATTTCTAATCTGATTATTTGGCTTCAAATCCTTCTGCAACTGCATCCGCAAAGTTTTCTTCTACGATGCTTGCACAGTGATCACAGATAACTGCATGGTAGCTGCGTTCTGCTGTTGTTGGGTCGATACGACGGCAACGGTCACAAACTTCACCTGCAGCGCGTTCAACTGTAAAGGCAACATCCTCAAAGCTAACTGCTCCTTCTGGAGCTGTACCTTCAGCGATGGTCAATTCTGACACGATCAAAAGTTGAGCTACATTGCTATCCACTGCTCCAAGAAGAGTTTTCACCACTTCATTTGGATAAACTGTCAAGTGTGCTTCAAGCGATTTCCCGATAACTTTTGCATTACGCGCTTCTTCCAAGGCTTTTTGAGCTTGTCCGCGGAAATCCATGAAGGCTGACCATGTATCCAAGATTTCTTCTTGGTTGGCAAAAGTTTGAGCTTCTGGTAATTCAGACAATTGAACGAAGTCTTCAGCTTCAAACTCAAGATATGACCAGATTTCCTCTGCTGTGTGCGGAAGGATTGGTGTCAAGAGTTTGGTGATTTTCACAAGAATGTCATAGAACACAGTCTGCATTTGACGGCGTTCGAGTGATTTGGCACCTTCGATGTAAACAACGTCTTTAGCGAAGTCAAGGTAGAAGGCTGACAAATCAACGTTGATGAAGTTCACCAAGGCCTTGTAGATTGTCAAGAATTCAAAGTTGGCATAAGCATCACGAATCGTTTTCACAAGCTGGTTAAAGCGGATGGTCATGTACTTGTCAACAGAACGAAGCTCATCGTAAGCTACTGCGTCTTGAGCTGGGTTAAAGTCAGATGTGTTGGCAATCAAGAAACGAAGAGTGTTACGGATCTTACGGTAAGTTTCAGAGACTTGGCTCAAGATATCCATAGAGATACGCACGTCATTGCTTGAGTCCACACTTGTTACCCAGAGACGCAAGATTTCCGCACCAAATTGTTTTTCAACATCACTTGGAGCAATGGTATTTCCAAGAGATTTAGACATCTTCTCACCTTTACCATCAAGGGCAAAACCTTGTGACAAGATTTGTTTGTAAGGAGCAACGCCATGGTTAGCAACAGATGTGATAAGTGATGAGTTGAACCAACCACGGTACTGGTCAGAACCTTCAAGGTATAGATCTGCTGGATATTTGAGTTCTGGACGGTTGACCACTACTCCATTCCATGATGAACCTGAGTCAAACCATACGTCCATGATATCTGTTTCTTTCTTGAACTCGCCATTTGGTGAACCTGGATGAGTAAATCCTTCTGGCAAGAGGTCCTTAGCATCACGTTCCCACCAGATGATAGAACCGTGTTCCTCAAAGAGTTGAGCTACATGTTCAATAGTCTCAGCAGTCATGATTGGCGTTCCGTCTTCAGCATAGAAGATAGGAAGGGGAACTCCCCAAGCACGTTGACGAGAGATAACCCAGTCGCCACGGTCACGAATCATATTGTAAAGACGAACTTTACCCCATTCTGAGTGGAACTTCACTTTTTCAATTTCATCCAAGATTTCTTGGCGGAATTTAGATACAGAGGCAAACCACTGTGGAACAGCACGCCAGATGATTGGTTTCTTGGTACGCCAGTCAAATGGGTATGAGTGAGAAATTTCTTCCTGAGCAAGGAGTAAATCACCCAGTTTTTCGATAACAGTCGGCACAACCTTGTCATAGAACTGACCCGCAAATTCAGGACCAGCATTTTCCATCATAATACCGCGTTCGTTAACTGTTACAGCAACTTCAAGGCCGTTGGCAACACCGACATTGTAGTCGTCCTCACCAAAACCAGGGGCTGTATGGACAATACCAGTACCAGAGTCAGTCGTAACGTGGTCACCAAGGATCACCAACTCATCTACAGCTGTATCCCATGGGTGGACTGTCACAATGTGATTCAATTCTTGACCACGGTAGGTCGCCAAGACTTGAACATCCGCCCAACCAAATTTCTCAGACAAACTGTTCAACAATTCTGAAGCAACTACAAACTTACGAGATTCACCAGCTGGTTGAACGACTACGTAGTCAATATCTGCTCCAACTGTCAAACCACGAGATGCTGTGATGGTAAAAGGAGTTGTTGTCCATACAACGATGTAAGTATCTGCATCTAGGACACCTTTTCCGTCTTTGACGCGGTTAGCATAGTAAAGGGAAGTTGAAAGCAAGTCATGGTATTCAATTTCCGCTTCAGCAAGAGCTGATTCAGATGACCAAGACCAGTAAACTGGCTTGGCACCACGGTAGATGTAGCCTTTCTTAGCCATTTCTCCGAAGACACGGATCTGAGCCGCTTCATAGTCCGGAGTCAAAGTCACATAAGGATTTTCCCAGTCGCCAGAAACACCCAATCGTTTAAAGTCTTCACGTTGTTTATCTACTTGAGAAAGAGCGTACTCGCGGCAAAGTTTCAAGTACTCAACCAAGTCCATTTCTTTGCGTTTAACGCCCTGTTTAGCCAAGACTTGCTCGATTGGCAATCCATGTGTATCCCAACCTGGGATGTAAGGAGCGTAAAATCCAGACATAGACTTAGAACGAACAATAATATCTTTAGAAATCTTGTTCATGGCATGTCCAACGTGGATATTTCCGTTTGCATACGGAGGTCCATCATGCAAGGTGAAATGTGGTTTTCCTTGGTTCAATTCTTGACGACGTTGGTAAAGTTTTGCTTCTTCCCATTCTTTTTGCCAAACTGGTTCTTTGGTTGGAAGACCAGCACGCATAGGAAAGTCTGTTTTCCCTAGATTGAGGGTTTCTTTAAGTTTCATTGTTACTCCTTTAATTTAAAATGACAAAATAAAAACCACGATTCGCAAAAAGGACGAAAATCGTGGTACCACCTTTGTTCGAAAAAAGACAGGGTCTCTTTTCCTCTTTTCCCGTAACGTGGGGGACGTCTAGTCTTACTGTTTTCGGACTGGATTGCTTGAGAGGATAATCTAACCACTAGGGATTGCAGGACTCTCACCATCTCCCGCTCGCTGAAAATATAGTTGGTTGGATCTTGTTCTCACATTTTTTTATAGGATAAGAACAGATTCTTTGTTTGCATCGTCCTCAGTTGTTGCAGTAGCTTCTACTTCAACTGACTCTTCATGCTGGTCACTTTCTTCTGTCTGTTGATTTTGTTGAGCTTCAAACTCAGCTAATTCTTTGTTGCCAGCCTCGATACGAGCTTGTAATTCAGCAACCTCTTCTGGTGTGAATTGACGAGTCATATCAATAGGTTCTTCCTCTGGTTGTAAAGATACAGTTTCACCAAGAACTTCACCCACCACTTCTTTAAAGGCTTCATCACTTGTCTGAAGGTAAGTAGCTGTTGGGCGAAGAATATCTTCCCAATCAGATGACTCAACAATTGCTAACTGACTTTCAATCGTAGACTTGAGGCGTTGATGGAATACGCGGCTCTTGTTCTTCAACTCTTCTGTCTCAACAGCCACTCTCTTCGCATTATCTGTTGCCTGACGGAGAATTTCATTTGCCTTGTATTTCGCTTCTTCAAGCAAACGCTGAGCGTCCTGTTCAGCTTGTTGAATAATATTGTTTGAACGTTCTTGAGCAGCTTGTTTGACACGCTCAGCTGTATCTTGAGCAATCAAAACTGACTGACTCAAGGAATCCTTCATCTCATCGAAGTATGACAAACGTTCTTCCAAACTTTTGATGTGTGTCTCTTTATCGTGATTACTACGAACCAAGTCTTCATAATCACGAACAACGATATCAAGAAACTCGTCTACTTCTTCTGGGTCAAAACCTCTAAATCTTGTGCCAAAGGTTTTATCTTTAATTTCTAACGATGTAATTGGCATACTTTTCCTCACTTACTTAATAAAAAATAGAATCATTAATTGCTTCTGGTTCTTGCTCGCTTGTTACTGTTCTCTTAGGAATATCATTCGTATAATAGGAAAGACGTTCTTCTAGTTTTTTGATATAGAGTTCAGTTTCATCTTTGTATCGAATCATCTCCTCTAATTCAAAGTAAATCTTATCTAGAAAGAGGTCAACTTCTTCCTGATTGTAGCCTCTGAATGTTCTTGAGAAAGCTTTATCACTTATTTCTTGTGGTGTAATCGACATATTTTTTCTCACTTGCTTAAAAGTAGCCGGACTGTTAGTTTTTTCTTATCCTTTTTGGTCTGACCATTGTCTTTGACAATTTTTAGACGACCAAACTTTCTCACACTGATCAAATCCCCAACTGCAACCTGGTAGTCACTTTTTTCAACCACATGATAGTTTACCTGGACAGATTTTTTTTCTATCAGTTGACTAGTTTGATTTCTAGATAATTTCAAGGCACTTGATAAGAGGGCATCCAATCGAAAACTCGAAACTAAAATTTCTCGTTCTCTATAATCAATTTTAGACAAAATCCTATCGGTAAAAGGACATTCCTCCAGCGATACAGGAAGTCTGCCAATCTTTCTTATTCCATCCTGAAAAAGAGGAATGAAATCACGATTGACAAAAATCTGTGCTCTCTTTTCATCTACCAAGATATCACCAAATAATTTACGGTCAATTCCTAGTTGGTTGATAATTGTTCCCAATATTTTTCCATGACTCAGTTGTTCAAACTTACTCGGATAGCAAATTTCCAACAAGGCCATTTCAAAGTCTGATATCTCCGGTTCAAAGTAATCTGGATAGAGAAGAACACGAACCGACTCCGTCGGAAGAAAATCACCACTACTTTGGCAACCCAGTCCACATGTCCCAGCTAGCACCCTCAAGATCTGTTCCTGATGGGGATTGATAAAAGGAGTAAGTACCGGCGCATAGGTATCTTCCACCCGCTTGATCCACTCTAATCCCTTATCAATAAAGGGAATATCATCTTGGGAAAAATGCTGATAAATGGCTCGATTTACTGTCATAGTAATAGGACTAGTCGTGTTAAGAGATTTCCAACAAATTGAATCAGAATCAGCGCTGCCCAAACCGTAAAATCAAGACCAGCAAATTGTAGATTGAGCTTACGAAGGGGCTCAATAACTGGGCGAGCAAGTCTGATGACTAAGCGTCCTAGCTGGCTTTCATAGGCATTTGGAAACCATGAAAGAAGAGCAAATGCAACGAGAATGATGGAATAAATGCTAACCGCATTTTGGATTAAACGGATTAAGAAAATCATTATCTTGCTCTATTTCGTTTAATATCAAAACCAAACTCAGCGCTTTGTGATTCATCTGGAAGCTTGATATCTTCAATATTCACGACAACGTTGACAGGCGTCAATAGATACATCGTGCTTGCAACTTTTTTCATATTTCCAGCCAAGACATGACGGGCCCCATCCAAGTAATCAAGGCAACGACGGGCTTGTACTTCTGTCATGTATTGGAAATCAATCAAAATACTTTCATTTCCAGCCAACAAATCTACAATCTCAGTTGCATCTTCATATTTTCTTGGATAGCGAACGTCAATTGTCACTTTCTCATCTGAACGATGGCTTTGCATTGCCAATTCTTGCTGACGCGCATGAAGACGAGTAATATTTGCATCTTTTGCTGATCCTGACTGAGCAGGTGCTGGTAATTCTTTAGAAGATGAGATGGCTGGGCTAACTGTTTCCTCTTGTTGAATCTGGTAGTTAGTCGTTTCTTCTCCGTCTTCTGTAAAATAATCTATAAATTTATCGAATCTATCTTTTAAAGACATAGCTCTCTCCTATTTAAAAAATGCTGTACCGATTCGAACAAAGGTTGAGCCGAACTGAATCGCTTCTTTAAAATCACGACTCATTCCCATGCTTAGCTCTGTCATCGGCATATTAGGGATTTGTTTTTCTCTAATTTCTGCTTGCAGAGCCTGCGTATCCTTGAAAATTTCTTTCAAATCATCACTGTCTGCCTCAAAAGGAGCCATGGTCATTAAACCAACATACTCAATCTGATCTAACTTCGCCAATTCTGGCAAAAGTTCTAGCAATTCTTCTTTTGAAAACCCATGCTTGCTTTCTTCCCCAGAAATATTGACCTGCAAGAAACACTTGATAACATGATCTGTTCTCTTTTGAATTTCCTGGGCTAACTTCAGGGAGTCTAAAGCATGAAAGTAATCCACATATGGGATTACTTCTTTCACTTTCCGTCTCTGTAGTGTTCCTATTAAATGCCAAGTAACTGGGTAATCTTTCAAGGCCTGATATTTTTCTAAAAATTTATCGACTCGATTTTCACCTATATGACGGACACCAAGCGGAAGCAAGGCTTCCGCTGTTTGTACATCTACATACTTTGTCACTGCGATTACTGAAACAGCATCTAGAGCACGGTTGGCTTCTTGACTAGCATCAGCTATTTGCTGAAAAACTAATTCAGTATTTTTTTTCAAATTCATTGATTAACGGTTTTTGAAGAATGGAGGTGTATCCAATTCATCTTCATCTTGTGAAACTGGTGTTTCGAAGCGTTCTACCGGTGAAACAACTGGATCTGTTTGGCGAACAATTGACTCACGACGCAAGTCCCAGTCTCCAAAAGCAGACGCTTGGTTTGTTTCAAAACGACGTGGGCTTGATTTAGGCAATTCTGCTGTTTCTTCCAAGTCGAATTGACGGTCAAATGTGTGTGCTTGTGGCGCTTTAGTTGATGGACGTCCAACTGGTTGGTTGTTACGAGCTCCAACTACTTTTTCCACTCGCTCTTGACGAACACCTGTCGCTACAACAGTAACACGGATTTCATCCTTCATGCTTTCGTCAATTGATGTTCCAAGCCAGATGTTTACACCTTGGCCAGCTGCTTGGTTGACGATTTCTGAAGCTTCTTCTGCTTCAATCAAAGTCAAGTCAAGACCACCAGTAACGTTGACGATGACATCCTCTGCACCATCGATAGTTGTTTCAAGAAGTGGAGAGTAAATTGCTTTACGAGCCGCTTCAACAACGCGTTCTTCACCACTACCGATACCGATACCCATAAGGGCATTCCCTTTGTTGGCCATTACAGTTTTCACGTCAGCAAAGTCAAGGTTAATCAATCCTGGGTTCGTGATCAAGTCAGTAATCCCTTGAACACCTTGGCGAAGAACGTTATCTGCTTCGCTAAGAGCTTCAAGAAGTGGCGTTTTCTTATCAACGATTTCAAGCAAGTTGTTGTTAGAGATAATCAACAAAGTATCAACATGCTCGCGAAGTTCGTTGATTCCTTCTACAGCGTACTGGCCACGTTTGCTTCCTTCAAATCCGAAAGGACGTGTCACGACACCAACTGTAAGAGCACCAAGATCTTTAGCGATACGTGCAATGACAGGGGCTGCACCTGTACCAGATCCACCACCCATACCAGCAGTGATAAAGACCATGTCTGCTCCAGTGATAGCTTCCGTCAAAGCTTCTTCACTTTCTTCTGCAGCTTTACGTCCAACTTCCGGACGCCCTCCAGCACCCAAACCACGAGTCAATTTTGGACCAAGTTGGATAACTGTTTCTGCTTTCGTACTGCTAAGGGCTTGTACATCAGTGTTGGCTGCGATAAATTCTACACCAGCAACACCTTCGTCAACCATGCGGTTGATGGCGTTACCACCACCACCACCGACACCAATTACCTTAATAACTGCGCCTTGAGCTGCTGCTGTATCAAATGAAAATGTCATAATTTCTTATCCTCTTTTATTCATCAAACATGCTTCCGATCAAACCACGGAAACGTTCTGTTAGCTTCGGTTTACTTTGAGAACTTGCTTGGAATTCTTCCTTGGGAGCAACTGGAGCTTCCTGCACAGTTTCAGCTGGAGCTGCTTGTGCTGGACTTGGTTGCGCTACTGGATTCAAACGTTGATTTGGAATGCCAAAGTTGATTGGTTTTTGACGAAGGAATTCATCTCCTTTAACTGCTTTTTGAGCAAGAAGATTGACTTCAGTCAATTTACCAGCAAACTCAGACAAGCTAATCACGTGCGCAAATGCAGGGTTGCGAATTCCAACTTGATTTGGTACATAAAGTTTTACGCGAACACCAAATACTTCTTGGGCTAATTCAACAATTCCTGGCAAAATTGCATTTCCACCGATAAGGACGATACCTCCAGGTAAATCTAACAAGTGTCTTCTTTCCAACTCTTGTTTGATTTGGTCAAAGATATGTTTGATACGTGCTGAGATAATTTCTGCCAAGTAGCTTTCTGTTACTTCAACAGGTTCTACTTCACCAATTACTTCAACTTGGAAAGTTTCGTTACTTGCAAGTGGAACGTAAGCTTCACCATAGTTCAGTTTCAAACTTTCTGCAATTTTTTGAGATGTTTTCAAGACTTTAGAAATGTCTTTAGTAACGTAATCTCCACCTTCTTGGTAGATGTTAGTGAACTGCAATTCTTGGTTGCGGATAGTCGCTACAGTAGTTTGACCTCCACCCATATCGATGACAGTCGCACCAAATTCGCGTTCACCTTCATTGAGAACGGAGTTCACGATTGCCAAAGGTGAAATAATCACATTATCAACATGAATGCCTACACGCTCAACTGTCTTGCGAAGATTGTGTAGAATCGTACGAGGACCTGTGTAAAGCAGACCACGCATTTCCAAGCGAACACCCATCATACCACGAGGGTCACGGATGCCTTGGAATCCATCCACGATGAATTCTTCTGGAATAAAGGTAATCACTTCACGGTCAGGAGTCATGCTCTTTGTCAAAGCTGATTTGACAACATTTTCAACATCTTGATCTGTGATTTCTTTAGTATCTGAAGTGACAGGAATCATTCCTTGTGTTGGTTCAACCTGCAAGAGGTTTGCTGGAAGGCCAACGTTAACAGACTTAATAGAAATACCCGCTTTCTCTTCTGCCTGTGTGATTGCAGATTTGATTGCTGAAGCAGCTGCTTCAATATCAACAATAATTCCGTCTTTTACACCTTTACTTTTGGCATTACTAACACCAATTACATTTACTTCGCCATCTCTATGCTCAGCTACTAGCACTTTAATCGAGCTAGTTCCGATATCTAAGCCTGTAAAAAAACCATCTCTAGTCATTACATCGCATCCTCTCTGTCTTCCAAGTTTCTCACTTCTATTTAATAACTATGTTTGGGCATAGCTATTCAAAGAATATTATAACACAAAAAATCCAATCGTGCTTAGTTTTTGATAAAATTCCTGCATGTTTTTTGAGAAAATTCTAGAAAAATTCTTCTTCTAAGAGATTTTTTGAAGTTAACGTTCACAATTTTCTTTTTGCTTCTTAAAAACCCAAAAAAGAGAAGATCATTTTAGATCTTCTCTTGAATAAATTCTTCCGATTTTTGTTGTAAAAAATTTTCTACTAATTTCCCTGTTAAGAGAATTGCTATCACGATAACAGTCGAAACAATGAGATAATTTAAGGGCTGGCCGAAACTTCCAACAAGTGGTGGTTTACTCAAAAATCCATAGTCCCCACCTACAACTAAGTTGACAACCCATATCAAACCATTTAAGGCGAAGGTAATCACCACCACATTCTTCAAATCGAGAAGGGAAGGTTGATAGTTTCTAAACAAGTATAGGAGCGCATTTCCTAAAAGGGCAACATGTCCGATAATGAAGGACAAAATGGTCACGTGTGGAAATGGGTAGGGATCAAAGAGTGGGTAAGCCAGTGCTGCTGTTGCTCCAAAAGTTCCTAAAAGGGCAAAGTACTGTTTGTACTTGGATGTCCCTGGAATTAAGAGCATCACAAACATGGCGATACGGCAATGATAGAAGGGCAAACTTTCTGACAGAGGCATGAGATTGCCCCAATACCAGCTATACAGAACAATCAGTTGAACAGACTGAAGGATCTGAATAAAACGCTGGTAAGCCACTTTATCGCGAAAACGATAAGAAGCATAGAAAGTAAGAGCCAGTAAACATAACAAACCAATGTACCAGTGGAGTTCAAACTGGGGCGGTTCTGATATCTGTGTGGTAAATAATTTATCCCACAAATTCATATTCTATTCCTCGTTCATCTAGCTAGAGGCAGTAAAAAATTCACTTTCCCCAGCTTTTAAATTTTTTGAAAAACTTGATTCCATGCCATGCATAGAATACTTGCGTCTTAAATTCGCAACCTATTATATCATTTGTATTGCAGAAATGCACCTTGCAGATACCCTTTTTTGATTTGTCAACTTCTCTAGCATAAACTAATCAACATATTGGTCTCTTTGTCCTTTATAAACTTGCCAAAGAATCTCCATTTGCTCCTTGGTGATGCGTTTTTCAGATAAGACTGGCAATTGGTCAATGGCAAAAAATTGAAGCTCAGCAATTTCTTGATTCTCTTGAAATTGTCCATCAAGAAGTTGGCATTCCAAGACAAACTTTGCATATTGTTTGCTCTGTAGTTGGAAACGATTGGTATCAAAAACTGCAAGTAACCTTTCAGCTTTTGCTTTAAAACCAGTTTCTTCTTCAATTTCTTTGAGAATATTTTCGGTTGGAGAGTAGCCGACTTCACCAAAACCACCTGGCAAAGCCCAACTATCCTCTCCTTTTCCTCTAACTAAACAGACTTTTTCATCCTCAACAATCCAAGCACGGACGTCCATCAGAGGAGTTGCATAAGCGGACGTTGGTTTCAAGACTTCTGCCACTTCTTCTGCATCGAGGTCTGATACCTGATTCAACATTTCAGATAACAGGATTCGCAAGTCCTCGTAGCGCTCTCGGTCGAAAGGATCTTTTGTAAAGGTTAATCCAGTATCCGTAATGGCTAACATTCTTTGCAGATACTTGGTAAAATCACTTGCATTCATTTTCTAAACTTTCTACCAGCTTGGCTAGATTCATGGAGTTCGATCCTTTGAGCAAAATTTGGTCATTGGCTCCAAAGCTTTCCTTAACCTGCTTGACTAGGTCTTCAAATTGGTCCTCATCGGCTGTTTTCTTGAAGTAGAAAACGTGACCGATTGGAAACATTTGACTGGCAAGTTGTGCCAATTCGGCAATGTCTTCTCCATAGAAAATAACGGTATCCAGCACATCTGGCGATAGGCTTAAAATCATCTGGTTATGGAGTTGGACTGACTGGTCGCCGAGTTCCTTCATGTCTGCCAAGACAGCGATTTTCTTGCCCCCTTCATTAGCTGGAATGGCAGAGAATGTCTCCAAAATCAACTTCATAGCAGTTGGATTGGCATTGTATACGTCAGACAGAATATCTGCTCCATTGGCTGCCTTCTTCCACTCAGTACGATTGCGGGTCAATTCTAGGTTCTGAAAGGCCTGACGAATTTGCTCCTCTGAAACTCCTTCTTGTAGAGCCACATAAGCAGCAATCATAGCATTGGTGGCATTGTACTTACCTGTCACTGGCAAATCGAGGGCTTGTCCCAAGAAATTGGCCTTAAAGGTCAGACTATTCTTGCGCTCAACCAAGTCTGTGATTTCCAGCTCTGCTCCTGGCCCAAAACGAACCACCTTTTTATCTGTAGGCAAGTAGTCCTCTACAATCGAGTCAGCTGGTGCCAAAAGCAAAGAACCTGGTGCCATACCATCTGCAATCTGCATTTTTCCTTTGGCAATCTCAGAACGGTCTTTGAAAAAGGCCAAATGAGCCTCTCCAACCAAGGTCACAATGGCTGTCTTAGGATGAGCCAATTCAGACAAGAGATGGATATCCCCCAAGTGATCCTGCCCCATTTCCAAGACCAATTTTTCAGTATCATCTGGCATATGAAGAACTGTGTAAGGAAGACCAATCTCGTTATTGTAATTGCCCTGAGTTTTGTAGGTCTTGTAGGTTGTTGATAATAAATGTGCCAACATATCCTTGGTCGTCGTTTTTCCATTTGAACCCGTTACGGCAAAGACATCAACAGCCGTTTTCTCAAGATAGTAGGCGGCTAGTTGTTGAAAGGCAATCAAAACGTCAGCTACTAGAATGTAGGGATGATTTGCAACCTCTTTCTCAGACAAGGTTACTGCTGCACCATTTTCAAAAGCTGTTTCGATAAAGTCATGACCATCGCGCGCACCTTTGAGTGGCACAAACAAATCACCTGTCCCAATCAAACGACTGTCAAACTCAGCTTTTTCTATCTGGGTGTCCTCAAAGATGCTGACATCATTTTTAGCCCCAACAGCTTGGGCAACTTCATGGATTGTTAATTTCATTTCTACTCCTTTAAAAAGGGTTGAAGTCCGAGAACTCGACTCACCTTGCAGTGATAGTTCCGGCTTCTACCCTCTCTTTCATTTTATAGCAAATGCGCTTCGCGCTTGTCAAAACTTTGCTTAGCAAGGTCAACCAAACGCTCGATTAGTTCTGGGTAGCTGATTCCCATATTGTCCCAAAGTAGTGGATACATAGACCACTGGGTAAAACCTGGCATGGTATTGAGCTCGTTTAGGAAAATTTCGCCCTTATCTGTATAGAAGAAATCACAACGAGACAGACCGAGGCCACCAATCGCACGGAAGGCAGTTTCTGCATTTTGACGCATGATAGCTACCACATCATCACTGATTTTAGCCGGGATATCCATGGTAATCTTGTTATCGATGTATTTGGCATCATAGTCATAAAAGGCAACATCCTTAACCACTTCACCAGGAAGCGTGCTCTTAACATCGTAATTGCCCAAAAGACCAACCTCGATTTCACGGGCATTCACCCCTTGCTCTACCAAGACACGGCTGTCATATTGGAAGGCAAGTTCCAAAGCTTGGCGGAGTTCTTCTTGATTTTCAGACTTAGAAATACCGACACTAGAACCCATGTTTGACGGCTTCGTGAAGACTGGGTAAGTCAATTTTTCTTCAACTTCAGCGATTTTAGCAGTCACATCGTCCCCTTCGACGATAGCCACATAAGGTACTTGGGCAATCCCGACAGATTCTAAAACACGCTTGGTCGTGATTTTATCCATGGCAAGACTAGATGACAAGATATTGCAGCCAACATAAGGCATTTTCAAAACTTCAAGGAATCCTTGAACAGAGCCATCTTCTCCCATAGGACCATGAAGAACTGGAAAGACCACTGCACCTTCTTCATAGATGGCACTTGGCGCGATTTTCTTGTTCCAGTCAATAGTCGCATTGGTCATGAGACGATCCTCTTGACCTGGAGTCTGGCTAAATTCTTGTGTTTTGATAAAGTCACCTGACTGGCTGATGAAGAAAGTCTTGACTGTAAAACGGTCGTAGTTGATCGCACGCATAACACTTTCAGCTGAAAGGACAGAGACTTCACGCTCTGCACTACGCCCACCATATAAAAGAATAATCGTTTGTTTCATATTGCTTGTCCTAATTCTAATAGAATACTCGTTCTTTAGTATATCATATTTGCTTCTTTTTTGAAACTTGTATCTAAAAAAGCCCTCATTTGAGAGCTGAAACTTTACCGATCCACCACTTGAGCTTCAAAGTAAGCTGGTTTGTCGTCTACATTGGTGATGGTGATCGTGTAGGACTTGTTATTGGTTACATAAAAAACATTCTCCCCTTGGTAGCTGACAACAATCCCATTCTTTACCAAATGAATACCTTTTTAATTGTTTGGAAGCTCTTTATCATCATACCTTTTTGGAGCTCTATCTATTCTGCAAAATTTCGTTCTCTTTCCTTTTTCTACGCTGACCCGACCACCTGATAAACTGCAACAATACTATCATACGAAGAATCAAATAGACCAAACGAAGGATTTTCATCTTTCCAAGAGCTGATAAGAAGTTTTTCCTTGCATTCCCCACTTCTTGAACTAACTGTTCAACCGTCTTACCTGTTTCCTCTTCAATAGCAACTGCATTCTTTGAAATCAAATAATATTTTTGTTCTAATCTGCTGATATAGGCTTTGGAAATTGGCTCGTCTAAGAAAAAATATACTCTATCAGCATATTCATCCTGAGACAGCGTATAGTAAACTTCAGCTTCACTCTCCCATTTTTTAGGAAAACTAGTTATTCTAATATTTCCATAGTCTAAATGCATCATTCCATCTAAAACGTCATTAGTCCATTCTTCCGCATAATGGTATAATTTCATTTTCTTATCTACCATTGGCCAAACTATAACATACCGACTATGCATGAATTCCTTAGTTAATGCAGAATTACTTGCCAAACTGGTCGCACTAATCTCATATACTGACCAAATAAGAACTAAGAGCATTAAGACAGCTTGAGTTGGTTTGTTTTTATAATATTTTTTCATTTTATTTAACATTTTACTCTCCAACTGCGGGATTAGGTTTATCTAAATCTTTTTTGACATTTTGACTAGTATTCGCCACTAGATCCTTTCTTGCATATTCGAAAGAAACAAGCTGATTGTTACTTTCAAAGCAAATAAGTCTCCTTTACTAAACAATTGCAACTACTGAGGCCTAGTTTACGGTTCCTAAATCTACCGATCCACCACTTGAGCTTCAAAGTGCGCCGGTTTGTCGTCTACATTGGTGATGGTAATCGTGTAGGACTTGTTATTGGTTACATTAAATACTTTTTCCCCTTTGTAACTGACAACAATTCCATCCCGTACTAAATTAATGTCCTTTTGATTGTTTGGAAGCTCTTCATCATCATTTTCTGAATGATTTCTTCTAAAAAGTTTTTGTTCTTCAACACCATAAAAAATATCGCTATCCATCTCAAACCAAACTTTTTTACCTGATAATTTAAGCTTATTAGTGTCATTTTTTTTCAAGATTAATTCTAAGTAGTATTCTACATCATGTGTCCGAGGATTTACTGTAAAGTTAGCCGACTCTCCTGGTTGCAGAGTATACTTACCAAGATTTTGTGCCCATAGATTAAAGAAAAAAATGGCCGCCAAAACTACAACAAGTGTTAAACTACAACCTAAATTCCAATTTGATTTTCTCTTCAAGTTCATTTGTAACTCTCCTTATAGTCATTAATTCAGTCTTGAATCATCTTAGCATCTCCTGGATTATCTCCATAATTTCCATTAATAATGTTCTCTAAATATTTCAAAGGATTCTTATCTGACCATCCCTGAGCCACTCCTGCCCCAACTTTCAAATATGCATCACTCGATTCTAAGTAACCTTTACCAACATAGCCAAAGAGATAATTTCCCAAATAATCAGACTTCATCCCTTGTTTCCACTTTCGTCCCCAGAGTGAGAACGGATATTCTTCTCTGTATGTTCGGTTTTTTAAGTCTAGCGGTTTATTAGAATTAACCAAATCTATAAATGTTCCATTGTCTCCAATCTCATTTCCTATAGCAATCGAATTATCGACTCTTCCATTATCACCAGGGCTTTTCCATTTTCCAACTTATCTAAGATTTCTGGTATTCTTTATGCAAATCCTTAGCTTTCTTAGAAGAATCATATTTTGCACTCTCAATCTTCACATCCTTCATCTTCTGCACCCAGCTCATGTCCACACCGTCCGCATAGTAGTTGCCATCACAATTGACGAGGTATGGGGAATTTACACAAATAGATTCCTAGTAATCACTAAAAAAGGAAACTCTGGAAATGAATAGTCCTCACGAAGTATAGAACTAAAAGAAAAAAGGGGAGTGTAAAATTGGTAACTTAAGTTTTACAAAGAAAAGAAGACAAGAATAAAGCTATCAAAGTGAAAAAATAATCATTTTTTCTTCATTTTACTTTTCTAGTTTCCTCTATTCACCTGTCACCTGCGCTTCAAATCTAATGTCTCTGTCTGAAATATTCGTTATTTTTATTTGTTTTGCGTTTGGAATCTCAAATTCCCAAGATTCTTTAGATTGAAAAACTACACCTTTTTCTGATAAATATATACTATTATTTGTATCGTTTTCTTTTATTTTTGTTGGGATATTACTTGACGATGAGTAGATTTCGCTAATTTCTTGCTTCAAAACATCATAGTTAGTCCCTAAAAGGTTTCCTTCTCCCTTCTGCCACCATGAGGTTTTCCCAGATAATTCTAATTTCCCACCAGAAATCTTAGATAGATATAATTTTGGAGTAAATTCCTTTTGTTTTGAGGTCGGAACTTTTAAAACTATGGAATCCCCTGGTTTCAAGGTATAACTCGCATTTTTGAAATACAAATAAATATAATAGGAAAACACAATCGCTACAATAGCAACTATTCCAGAACATCCTAGATTCCATTTATTAAATTGTTTTCTTTTATTTTTCACGCGTACTTCTCCCCATTCTTCGTCAGAAACTCAGATTGAGACATATCACTAATCTGCTCCAAGATCCTCTCTCCAAATATCCTTGTCGGTCACATCAACCCAATTTTTGGGGCTAAAGCGACTAGAGTAGATGGAGGTCCAGTTTACCGATCCACCACTTGAGCTTCAAAGTGTGCCGGTTTGTCGTCTACATTGGTGATGGTGATCGTGTAGGGAGTTTCTTCCGTCACCCCAAATACTTCCTTTATCTCCCCTTGAACCACTATACCATCACTTTCTAAATAGATACTTTTACTCTTATCATTTGGTAAGTCTTTACGCTCGGTTTTGTCTTTTAAAAAAATTAGCTCCGTTATTGTTTGCTTTTCAACATTATAGACTATATTACTGTCTTTCATTCCCCAACCTTTTCGACCGGACAATTTTAACTTCGCATCATCTAATTTTTTAAAATGTAGTTCCGAATTATACTCTAGCTGATCTGTATTGGGATAAACTCTCAATTGAACACTTTGACCAGGTTGCAGAGTGTAATTACCAGCATTTAAAACCACACAAATAAAAACTGCCGCAAACGAACCATACAACAATCCGATGATCATTCTTGAGAGACTGCTTTTAAAGTGCCGTAAAAGTAGAAATAAAGACACAATAAATAACACGGGTGTTAGCATTTTAGTTTTCCTCTCTCATCACTATTAAAATCCAGAAGAACTGTGGCCTTCAATCCCTCCTTAAAAGAGAGTATATTTTCCAACCCAAAAGAAAGCAGACCAAAGCTATCGAATAGTAGAAAATTTTCTGAAGCAAATGATTTAAAACTATCTTTCTCATCTGATTCACAACTGTATATAACTGATTCATCGCATTGTCCGAGCGTTGTTCCCAAACGGTCACTGAAGAACCTGTGTTACTTTCAATCACAGCTTGATTTTCACTTGCTAATTTCAAATATCTCCCAGCATGATACAACCGCTTTTCCCCATTTAACCAACTAATTTCAACACTCTTGTCTCCTTGTAATCGATTATTGTAACTGATGGATACCGCTTGATTCTCAGAAGAAATCTTACTTTCAATTTGATTATAGTCATCCACCACATAGATAAGGCCGATGTTCTTTCCATTTTCTTTTGAGGGCACTAGATGAATATGCTTATCAAGAGCATGCCAATCCTGATCATTTTTATCTTGAATCAATTTAACCATACTACTATTCACATCCATCTTAGAAAATGAAATATATTGGTAGATCGGCTTAATGATGAACAATACCATATAAAAAAGGAAAAATAGGAAAAATAGGATAGACTTACTTTTATTTCTCATTTACTGCTCCAAAGTAACTTTTTTTACAAAATATTCTTAAGAACTCTGTCATGGCAACCTGCCTTTATAAAACTATTGCCTCGCCGTTCCGTTTGTTATTCGGTTCTCCATATATCCTTAACTGTCACTTCTCCCCAATTATCTAGGCTAAAACGACTGGCATATATGGAAGTCCAGTCTGCCAAGACTTTGTGACGGAGTATTTCATCTGCTTCCCTGCGAATCTCATCGGCAGTCTTTCCATGCTCCGTTAGAAAGGCTTCTACTTGAGACTGATGATAATATCTCACGCTTTTCTCATCGTGATACCACATAAATCGTTCTAATTGCTGATTGTTTACATCGTACAGGTAATCTACATTTATGGTTGTCTCTGTATCTGGCAGTCTCAAACGCATCTCTATCCCAACTTTCGTCATCTCCTGAAATCCAAAATAAAAATAATAACCTAGAGATTGAATAGTATTTGGTAAATCTACACTTTTATAATCAATAGAATGAATAGAAATTTCTTGAGAATCGTTGTCCACAAATTTTAAACTTTTTAACTTATAAAAAGCTCGACCTTTCCATAGAAACGTATAATTGTGATAATCACTTTCTTCGTAGTATATTTCATCAAAAATATTGTGAACTCTCTGATATTTATAGTACTGAAAACCAAAGAAAGATAATAATAGAACTATTAGCAACGAAAAAATTGCAAATTTCCTCTTCTTCATCTAATCACCTCATCTCTGTCAACTCTTGATTACCTGTTTCAATATTTCGAATGAAATTATCAATACTTGGGTAATTTTTTTGTAGCTTATCTACGGTATCTTTTTCTAGTAAAATCCCTCAACACACCCCGTTGTTCATACGACATTGTGTTAAGAAAGAAGTTACTTTCTCTGGTAAACTATCCATACAAAGTCTGATACATCTTTTTCATGAAAGCCTCAAGCTCTTTTTGAACAATCTTTAATAGGCGCTCTTCTTCAGCTTGGGGGATAGTCACTCTCTCATTTTTATTTTTTTCATTTGTTTGAAAATAGGCGCTAGAAACTATATCCAAGTTCTTATCCAATTCATATAGTACACTAGTTATTTTACCATCTATCTCTATTTCAAAATAAGCAGTAACCCCCCGTCCACGATACGATATTTTCAAATCGATGTCTCCTTTTATTTCTATGGAGTCAATTCCTCCATCCAAGCGAATAGCTCCATCGGGAGGAATGACATAGCCCGCTTTACGGATGTCAGGCGCATATTTCCCTGATGCCATCAAACGTTGTAAGACGGCTATATTGTCCCTCTCTTCAAAGGAGGTTTTTAATTGCATATGTTATTGATGGTTTTGATACTGAAAGTAAAGATTCAAACCAGTAGCTAAGGCAATTACAGAACCAATCACGATTAGCATTTTTTTAAGTCCCGACATTTTTTCACCCCCTCTGTCTAAGTTATCATAGAAGTGTTGTTCATACGACATTGTGTTAAGAAAGAAGCTACTTTCTCTGGTAAACTATCCATACAAAGTCTGATACATCTTTTTCATGAAGCCATCAATCTCGCTTTGAACAATCTTTAATAGGCGCTCTTCTTCGGATTGAGAGATGTTCACACTCTCTTTTATATTTTTTTCATTTATTTGAAAATAGGCGCTAGAAACTAAATCAAAGTTCTTATCCAATTCATAGAGTACACTAGTTATTTTACCATCTATCTCTATTCTAAAATAAGCAGTAACCCCATTCCGTCCCGGATTTGAGATATCCAAATCGATGTCTCCTTTTATCTCTATGGAGTCAATTCCTCCATCCAAGCGAATAGCTCCATCAGGAGGAACGACATAGCCCGCTTTACGGATGTCAGACGCATATTTTTCTGACGCCATTAAACGTTGTAAGACGGCTATATTGTCCCTCTCTTCAAAGGAGGTTTTTAATTGCATATGTTCTTGGTGGTTTTGATACTGAAAATAAAGATTCAAGCCAGTAGCTAAGGCAATTACAGAACCAATCACGATCAGTATTTTTTTAAGTCCTGACATTTTTTCACCCCCTCTGTCTAAGTTATCATAGAAGTCTTGTTCATACAGCATTGCGTTGAGCAAGAAGCTTCTTTCTCTGGTAAACTATCCATACAAGGTTTGATATATCTTTTTCATGAAGTCATCAATCTCGCTTTGAACACTTCTCAACAAGTAATCTTCTTCGGCTTGTGAGATAGAAACAATCTCTCTTTTCCCGTTACCATTTTGCTGAGAATAGCTGGAATCAATTAAATTCAGATTTTTATCTAAAATAAAAGTTATATGTGTTTGTTTTTCATTAACCTGTGTGATGAAAAATAACTGAAAATCCTTAGCATCCTTTTTGGGAGGGCTAATTTTCAAATGTAACTCTCCTTCTATTTCTAATGGATAAATAACTCCATCCAATCGAATAGCTCCGTCAGAAGGAATAGTATATCCTGCCTTGCGGATGTCAGACACATATTTTTCTGATGACGTCAAACGATGAAGAACTTCAATTCTTTCATTTTTCTCAAAGGATTCTTTTAAAGCACTAGATTGTTGGAAATGATTGTAAGTAAAATATAAAGGAATCGCTAATAGGAACAAGGACAATACAATCAACCACTTAAACTGTTTTACTTTATCTAACATTCGCCTTTCCTCTATCAACACTCTCTTTCAAATAAGTGGGATTATAAATTCTCACTCACCTTCCTCATCATCATAAACTGGCTCGCCATGGATTTTGATGTATTCTTCATTTCTACGGTCATCTTCTTCCCAAACTGGGTCTCTCACATCATCCATAAATGAAATTTCTTCTAAGCTCATCTCATTTGCTTCATCAAAAGTCAGAGATAAGATATCTTGGTGCTTTTCCTTGAATTCCTCGACTGTTAGCCATGTTTTCTTATCATCTTCACTAATTTTCCCATCAATCGCAGTCGCAATTTCAAGTGCCATAATATACATAGCTCGTTTATCAACAGTGAGAAGGTCAAGGTGCTTAGAAGCAATTCTTAAACATTCACCTTTCTCACGAAAATCCGACATCATTGCATCTTCGTAATCTAGCTGTATATATTCTGACTTATGGGATAAAAAATCATACTTTATCCCTTCCTTAATCTGAACACTTTTCCACCTATCACCATGAGTTTCCTTATCTAATTCTAAATGAATAGAAAGTTTCTCGATTGGTAGTTCTAGAAACCCAGCATACGACAAATCCGGCTCTATTCCATCTTTTTCCTCAAACCACATCCTTTTCGCTAGTTCCATGTAATCAAATGGAATTTCTTTGGTATAATCACCTTTGATATATAGTCTCACTCGTCTTCCTCGTCGTCATAAACACGTTCACCATGGATTTTAATATATTCTTCGCGAAGCCGTTCTTCTTCTTCCCATAGCGGATCTCTTACTGGTATCATTGTCTTTAATTCTTCCAAACTAATTTCAACCGCTTCATCATAAGTCAGTGAAAGAACATCCTTGTGCAACTCCTTAAATATCTCTACATCCATCCAGGTCTGCTTGTCATCCTCACTGATCTGCCCGTCAATAGCAGAAGCTACCTCGACTGCCATGATATACATAGCACGTTTATCTACGGTTAAAACATCTATATGGGATGTTGCGATACGTAGATAATCTCCACGTTCTCTCCACTCTGTAATGAAAGTTTTTTCAAATTCAAGTGTTATACTCTCATATTCCAAAGACGACCAAGAATTACTAGGAATTATAAAAGGAGCCTTATCCCATCTTTCGTCAACTGAAGACCATTTGTGTAACCGAACACCAAAGTAAAAATCATCCTGTAACATAGCATCATCACCAACATTGGAGAAACTTATTTTCTTGCCATTCCGTTCCTTAAACCACATCTTCCAAACAAGCTCTCTAGTTGTGAAGTCTATTTTTTTCGTAAAATCACTTTTGATATATAGTCTCACTCGTCTTCCTCGTCATCCAACTCTACCTCTCCATGGACTTCGATATATTCTTCTCGCTTTCTATCCAACTCTTCCCAGAGAGGCTCGTCTATGGCTTTCAAAACCTTTATCTCTTCTAAACTAATATCGACTGCTTCGTCGTAGGTCATATTCAGTAGGTCTTTATGTTTCGTTTTGAATTCTTCAACACTCAGCCATGTTTCTTTGTCGTCTTCGCTGATTTGACCGTCAATGACAGATGCAACTTCAATACCCATGATATAGAGAGCTCGCTTGTCAACCGTTAGAATATCCTTATGAGTCGTGATGATTCGAAGATAGTCTCCTTTTTCTCGCCCATCACTTTCATAGGAATCTTCAAAATCCAATATTAGATACTCATATTTAAATGAATTCCATGGATTATCTCCTATTTTAAAATCAGCCATTCCCCAACGCTCATCATTTGAAGAAAATTTGTCCAAACTAACGCTAAAATAAAAGTCATCATCACGTGCGTAAGAAAAACCAACTTTCACTCCCTTACGTTCCTTGAACCACATTTTCCAAGGATATTCCATACAGGCCTGATAGATACTAATTTCGTAGTTGCCTTTAAGATATAGTCTCACTCGTCTTCCTCGTCGTCATAAACACGTTCGCCATGGATTTTGATGTATTCTTCACGAAGCCTATCCAATTCTTCCCAGATGGGTTCGTCAATAGCGTCAATCGTCTGAATTTCTTCCAAACTCATCTCATTTGCTTCATCAAAGGTTAGAGATAAGATATCTTGGTGCTTTTTCTTGAACTCCTCGATTCTTAACCATGTTTTCTTATCATCTTCACTAATTTTTCCATCAATCGCAGTCGCAATTTCGAGTGCCATAATATACATAGCTCGCTTATCAACTGTTAATATATCTAGATAATTCGAAGCGATTCTTAGATAAGCACCCTTTTCTCTACCGTCGCTTTCATAACTTCCTTCATAATCCAAATCAATATTTTCATATTTTTGGGAATTGATTGCACTGCCCCCTTTTGCCTTGACATCTTTCCAACGAGAGCCACTTGCTCCCCACTTATCTAACCGTAAAGATAGATAGAAGTCAGTTTGTAGCATCTCATCATCTCCAACATTTGAGAAACTTATTTCTTGACCATTTCTTTCTTTAAACCACATTTTCCATGCGAGTTCTCTGTAGCCAAATGTCACTTTTCTAGTATAATCGCCTTTTAAATATAATTTCAATCGTCTTCCTCATCGTCATAAACACGTTCGCCATGGATAGCAATGTATTCTTCTCGAAGGCGTTCCTCCTCTTCCCATAGAGGATCTCTTACCGGTACCATTGTCTTTAATTCTTCCAAACTGATTTCAACAGCTTCATCATAAGTCAGTGAAAGAACATCCTTGTGCAACTCCTTAAAAGTCTCTACATCCATCCAGGTCTCTTTGCCATCCTCGCTAATCTGACCATCAATGGCAGAAGCCACCTCGACTGCCATGATATACATAGCTCGTTTATCAACCGTTAAAATGTCCGTATGGGTAGTCGCAATCCTAAGGTATTCTCCACGTTCTCTCCCATCAGTAATAAAATCATTTTCAAATTCTAATTGAATATTTTCATCAGAAAACGAATTCCAAGGGTCACTCTTGTCATATGGTATATGATTCCATCGCTTATCATTAAATCGCCATTTATCAAATTGAACTCCAAAAAAGAAATCATCTTGCAACATCTCATCATCACCAACGTTTGAGTATGTAATAGGATGACCCTGCCATTCCTTAAACCACATTTCCCAGAGCAACTCTCTTGTCGTAAAGGTTATTTTTTTCTTAAAATCACTTTTGATATATAGTCTCATAAATCTGAGATATCGCCTCCATGTGCTAGTATGTATTCTTTTCGACGATTAGCTTCTTCCTCCCAAAGAGGGTCGTCTACAACATCCATCGTTTGAATTTCTGTCAAACTTAGTTCATTTGCTTCTTCAAAAGTCAGAGATAGAATAGCCTCGTGCTTTTTCCTAAACTCCTCGACTGTTAGCCATGTCTTCTTATTATCCTCGCTAATTTGCCCGTCAATCACCTTTGCAATCTCAAGCGCCATAATATACATAGCCCGTTTATCAACTGTCAAAATTTCTAGATGGGTGGTTAAAATACGGAGATAGTCACCCTTTTCATTATAATCTGTAGCAAATGCATCTTCAAAATTAATTTCAATACATTCTTTAATATGTGAAAAGAGACTTCTTACCCCTTCCTTTAGGGGGACACTAGACCATCTCTTATCAGCAGTGCTTTTCCTCAAGGATAAATTTGAGAAAAAATCTTCTTGTAATGCATCATTGTTCCCAGCATTTGAGTAAGAAATTTGCTCATCTTCTGGAAACCACATTTTGCCAGCTAGTTCCAAATAACCATAAGGTACTCTTTTTGTATAATCGCCTTTTAAGTATAATTTCATTCTTCCTCGTCGTCATAAACTGGCTCGCCATGGATTTTGATATATTCTTCCCACCCTCTGTGTAATTCATCCCAAAGGGGTTCATCAATCGCCTCCATAACCTCTAGTTCTTCCAAACTAATATCGACTGCTTCGTCGTAGGTCAAATTCAGTAGGTCTTTATGTTTCGTTTTGAATTCTTCAATACTCAACCATGTTTCTTTGTCGTCTTCGCTGATTTGACCGTCAATGGCAGATGCCACCTCAATCGCCATGATATAGAGCGCTCGCTTGTCAACCGTTAGAATATCTAGATGAGTGGAAATAATTCGCAAATGATCACCTTTCTCACGTCCATCGCTTTCATAAGAATTTTCTAGATCCAATGTCAAGTTTTCATATTCAAATGTCTTCCAAGGGTTTATATTTGTATTAAAATTTGCACTCTCCCAACGTTCGTCATTATATTTAAATTTATCCAACCGTAAATTCAAATGTAAATCTTCATCCCAAGCATAGGAAAAATCAAGTGGAATTCCTTTTCGCTCTTTGAACCACATTTTTTGAGCTATTTCTTTAAACTCTTCATAAAAATCAGTCTTGGTGTAATCACCTATGATATAAAGTCTCACTCGTCGTCCTCATCGTCATAAATACGTTCGCCATGGATTTTGATATACTCTTCCCGAAGTCGCTCTTCTTCTTCCCATAAAGGATCTCTTACTGGCACCATTGTCTTTAATTCTTCCAAACTAATTTCAACCGCTTCATCATAAGTCAGTGAAAGAACAGCCTTATGATATTCCTTAAATTCTTCTACACTTAGCCAACTTTGCTTGCCGTCTTCGCTAATCTGACCATCAATGGCAGATGCTACTTCAGTTGCCATAATGTATAAAGCACGTTTGTCTACAGTTAAAACATCTGTATGAGATGTGGCGATACGTAGATAATCCCCACGTTCTCTCCACTCTGTAATGAAAGTTTTTTCAAATTCCAATGTTATACTCTCATATTCCAAAGACAACCAAGGATTGCTCGGAATTATAAAAGAAGCTTTATCCCATCTTTCATCAACAGAAGCCCATTTGTGTAACCGAACACCAAAGTATAAATCATCCTGTAGCATGGCATCATCACCAACATTGGAGAAACTTATTTTCTTGCCTTTCCGTTCCTTAAACCACATCTTCCAAACAAGCTCTCTAGTTGTGAAGTCTATTTTTTTCGTATAATCACCTTTGATATAAAGTCTCATAAATCTGAGATATCGCCTCCATGTGCTAGTATATACTCTTTTCGACGAGTGGCTTCTTCCTCCCAAAGAGGGTCGTCTACCACATCCATCGTTTGAATTTCAGTCAAACTTAGTTCATTTGCTTCTTCAAAAGTTAGAGATAGAATATCCTCATGTTTTCTTTTAAACTCCTCGATTGTCAACCAGCTAGCCTTATTATCCTCGCTAATTTGCCCATCAATCACCTTTGCAATTTCAAGCGCCATAATGTACATGGCTCGTTTATCAACTGTTAAAACTTCTAGATGGGTGGTTAAAATACGGAGATAGTCTCCTTTTTCATTGTAGTCTGTAGCGAATGCATCTTCAAACTCTAGGTCAATACATTCGTCAAGATGTGAAAAGAGTCTTCGTACCCCTTCCTTTAAGGGGACACTAGACCATCTCTTATCGGCAGTGCCTTTCCTCAAGGATAAATTTGAGAAAAAATCTTCTTGTAAATCATCATTGTTCCCAGCATTTGAGTAAGAAACTTGCTCATCTTCTGGAAACCACATTTTGCCAGCTAGTTCTAAATAACCATAAGGTACTCTTTTTGTATAATCACCTTTTAAATATAATTTCATTGTTCACTCCTTATTGCGTCAAGTATTTAAAAGCTTTCCACATATTTTTGATAATTTCCTCTTTTGCACCTTGACCAAGTCCTTTTAGTTCAGAACGTTTGTTTACCCAGTCTACAATATCCTGCCTACTTGAAATCCTTGAAACCTCGATATCTATGTCAAGGTCATAACCCGATTTCCCACTCCCCGATTGAACTTGGATTTTCCCACTATCTGGCTCCGCATCAACTCGAATATTATCGACTTTTTTACCTTTAACTCGTCCAGAGACCTTTTTCCCAAAAGACTTACTCGTTGGTTTATTGGCCTGCCAGCTGTCATAGTTACTAGAATAATTAACCTGAATTTCACCATTTAGTAAGGCCGTCTTTGTGATAGCTGATAAGCTAGTTACTGCTCCACTAGCTATCAGTACATTCCCATATTGTACCCCTGATACAGATGCTGCCGTACCAGCTACGATACTTGTCCCTGCTGTTGGTGGACCAGCCATTACACTCAAGACTTCAAGGGCACCACTCGCAAAGTAAACTCCCAATCCAGAGAATATTTGAGCTACTCCACTCCAAAATTCGACTGAATTTGCTTCAAAGTTTTGGGCTTTTAGTTCATCAAACTTTTTGTTAACCAAATGAGTATAGTCAGCATCGTATTTCCCGTTTTTTGAAACGACATAGCCTTGTTCCAAGGGGGAAATTTCAATAATGTTCCCTGTCTCATCAATCTTAAGAGTGTGATTGTAGTCGTCGATTATTTTATCCCATTCGGACTTGTCGTGGCCTTTTAAACGCTTCTTTAATTCGGCACGATAGTAGGCATCTCCATCTTCTGATAACATCATATCCCTAGAAGCTTTATTGATGGCACGAGTTTCCGAGTCTTGAAAATCTCTTTTGGCATGCGAAACAATCTTCACATCCTTCATCTTCTGCACCCAGCTCATGTCCACACCGTCCGCATAGTAGTTACCATCGCTATCGACAATGACTTTACTTAGTCGCGTAGCTCCTTGAATCGCTAAGCTAAGGACTTCTAGGCTATCACTGAAATACTGGGAAACCTCTGAGACAAAGAATTCTAGTTTTTCAATCTTGTCATCCAAATCCTGAATACCTGACTCGATTTGAGACTTAGTATTGTAGAGGATGGTCTTCTCAGAGAAAGCTTTCCCCCAATTCAGTGTAAAGAAATCTTTGATTTGATTTAACCAATTCTCCCTCGCTTGAATCTGAGCTTCTACGATAGCTAACTGCTCTTCCCTCAATTTTTTCAGTTCCTTGAGCTGGTCCATGTCCAAATCTCCATATCCAGAGACCTGAGCATCCGCATTTTTGTAGGAGGTCAACTCTAGTTGGATATCATCTATCGCTGCTTGTAACTTCTTGATGCTGGGGATGATAATCTCTGTAAAGAGACCCTTCCCAGCTGTGTAGGCTGCTCCTGTCAGCTCACCTGAGTCTAAAGAGGAGATCAGGTGGTCACATCCGCTGGATAAGCGGTCCGTGACTTCATTTGCGACTTGGAGATTGTTAGTCATGGCTTGAATCAATTCTTGGGATTCTTGTGCGCTGTATTTTACTCCCATGGTAGCCGATTCCTTTCCGATATCAGTTCTTCTCTAGCTTCATCGAAAGACCGACGAGCCTTCTTCGTTTGTTTTCCCAATTCATCCAGTTCCTCTTCTACATAAGAGTTGACCTGTCGTTGAATGGTTCTATTATCACTTTCGATTTGCTCTATCACCTGACGAGAACTGGGCGAGAGAGCCAATAGAGTCGCCATACGATGGTGGATACTCTGGATTTCTGAGTGAAAGTGAATTACCTGCTGTTCATATTGTCTTTTTAGAGTCTGAAGACTTTCTTCTTTATCGTCAATCTTGACAATTTCTCGCCAAAGTTTGTAGCGTTTTTCTTCGTTCTTATCTGCCATTTTTAATGTTCCCATCTCTTAGCCAGTTCTACGTCGCGTTTTTCAATCTTATGAGCAATTTCTGGAAACTTATTTGCTTGGGTCAAAACAGCCGAGCTGAAATCACTGACTGCCTGAAGCATTTGATTGCAAGCCTGACGTCCAGCTTCCATCCCAGCGATTTCAGAAGTATATGAAAATTCTACTTGCTGATTTTGCTTCTTGCTCGTGTCATACCCAACCAATTCATTAATAGCTGCCTCAGCTGCTATCGTGCTAGATTTTATCTTTCCACCCATACTTCAAACTCCCATTATTCATTGTATATTGACCATATCATAACATAAAAATAGTACGATTTCAAAACAAATCCTAAGGGCAAGTGAGCTCATCTCCTTAGAGTAAACTCTATCGCTCAGTGAATGAGTTTGACAAAGACGCCACTAGTCATTTTGGAAACCCGTTTTTTGATGCCTTATAGTTTGACTAGTCTTATTAGCAAGGCTTGTTCTTCTCTGGTGAAAAACAGAAAAAACAAAGCCCTAGAAAAATTCCTAGGGCTTGTCTTATGTGTCAAAAAGAGCTACGTTTTTACTAACTTCTACAACTCTGTCCGATTTTCAATGGCTCGTAAGAGTGTGACTTCGTCCGCATACTCGATATCTGCTCCCACGGCTAGTCCTCGTGCTAGGCGAGTGACCTTGATGCCAGCTGGCTTGAGGAGACGAGAGAGATACATCGATGTCGCTTCTCCATCCGCTGTCGCATTGGTTGCCACGATCACTTCTGAAACCTCACTATCCATAAGACGGGTCATGAGACTTTTGAGGTTGATATCGTCTGGGCTGATACCATTCATCGGAGAAATGAGGCCGTGCAAGACGTGATAGAGTCCGTGGTATTCTTGGATGTTTTCCATAGCAGCCACATCGCGACTATCCTCTAACACCAAGATCGTTGTCTGGTCTCGAGTCGGGTCCGTACAAATTGAGCAAGGGTCATCATCCGTCAGGCGACCACAGATGGAACAATAGGTCAATTCCCGCTTAGCAGACAGGAGATTCTTGGCAAATTCATTGACATCGTCATCAGACATTCCAATGGTATAGAAGGCTAGGCGGGTAGCCGTTTTAATCCCGATACCTGGTAACTTTGAATAGCTATCAATCAGCTTGGCAATAGGTGTTGGATACAGCATAAGTTCCTTTCTAATTCATTGGATGGTGTTGGTGATAAAGATTGATAATGTCGCGTGCAATCGAAGGTCCGACACCGTTTGTAAGGTTGGTGTTATGAGGAAAGACGACTGCGACCGCGATTTGAGGATTTTCGGTTGGTGCATAGGCGACTGCGTTGGTATTATTGGCTTTTTGACCGCCATTAACGTAACTTTCGGCAGTACCCGTTTTCCCGCTGATGGAAACGGCTGCGCCATTTGAAAAGGCACGACCAGTTGTCAGAGCACTCGTTCCATGCGAAACTTGATAGAAACCTTGCTGCAAGATAGCCATATCTGATTCTGAGATATTGACCTTGTTTAGTTCCTTAGTGGCTGTTTCTTGAACCAGACTACCTAGGCCACCTTGGTCATTGTTTCCATAAACCCCTTCAACGATGTGAGGAGCCAAACGTACGCCATTGTTTGCAATGGTTGCGACATACTGGGCTAACTGCATCGGTGTGTAGTTGTCAAACTGACCAAAGGAATTATTGATATAGTTCCCCAAATCAAATTCTTTTGGCGTAAATCCTGTGGATTCATCTGGGAGGTCAATCCCTGTTGAAGCTCCGAGTCCATATTCCCCAAATGTTGATCTCAATTTGCCCATTGCAGTCTCTAACTGTCCCGTTGCGGCCACCATATTTGGTGTGTAGGTCTGTCCCATGATTCCTAGCGCAGTTTGAACCATATAGGTATTAGAAGAGTATTCTAGAGCCTCAACTGCTGTGATAGGGAAAGAGCCATAGGACAAGGTATACCATGAATTGATAGGGGCCGAACCTTGGAAAACGATCGGCTGGTCTGTCAAGGTTTGATTACCTGACAAGACTCCATTTTCCCAACCAGAGCTGATGGTTGCTGCCTTAACAACAGATCCTGGCACAAAGACGTTGGTTATTGTTCCAAGCGAATCTGAACTTAATTTCCCGGATTCGACATCATGCTTGACACCTGACATCGCCAAAACTGCACCGGTTTTAGGATTGAGGGCTACAGCGTAGACCCCTTCAGAATATTTGGCTCCACCATTACCCAACTCTGAGTTGAAGTAGCTCTTGAGTAGGTCGTCCACACCATTCTGGAAAGCTAGGTCAACCGTTAACTTGATATTGTTTCCTTTGCTTCCTTCTTCAACATTTTCCACACTTTCCATATTTCCGTGTTTGTCGAGGTGGATTTCTTTGACGGAGCGTTTGCCTTGAAGAACATCTTCATATTTCTTTTCAAGATAGGAAGTTCCCACTCGGTCATTGAGAGAATAGCCTTTTTTGAGATAAGCATCAACTTCCTCTGCTGGAAGTCCTGACTTCTCATTTGAAACACTACCGACGATCGTCGATAAAGAAGTGTCCAAGACTTTACGATCCCATGAGGTTGAAATGCTGATACCTGGTAATTCCTTGGACGCTGATGCAACGAGAGCAACTTGGGTATCATCTAAGGCATCCGTAGAAATGGTTCCTGTCGCAAAATTTTCAACAGCATTGAGCTGACTAAAGAGATAGATTTCCTTTTTCTGGTCATCTGTATAATTGAGCTGACTCACGTCAATACTTTCAACCGCATTATTGTAAAGTGTCGCTTCCGATAAACGGTTCCCATCTGAATCCAGGCGTTTATCGCTTGGCAAGGATTCGACTGTTTTTTTGTAAATATCCTGGTCCGCCAAGTAATAATCTGCAATCTGTCGATCAGTCAGATCAGGGGAGGTTACATTTACATATGTGAGAAGTTTCTTGGCTGTCTCCTTCAATTCAGCTGCCGTCATTTTATTGTTTCGTGTGAAAGAAACAACCTGCTTGACAGTGTTTTCTACCAAGGGTTTCCCTGCCGCATCATAGATCTGTCCACGAGCTGAACTGGTTGTTACCCTTGTTTGGCTGGCTGAGGCCAATTTTGTTTCATAAAAATCCTTATTGAGCACCTGCATGTATAACAAACGACCAATAATGGCCATAAACAGCAGAATGACAATCGCAAACAGTAAATTAAGCCGAATCGGAATCGAATGGCTATTAAATTTTCTCATACAACTAAGACTCTTTTCTAGAAAAATTTCTGATTTTTACCCTTATTTTCCCTAAAATAATAGAGTAAATAGGTGAAGCTCAGTACATTTCATTGTACCATATTTTACGGAGAAACTCTTGGAAAAGTCGAAGCATTTTTTGACTTTTAATTGAAAATGCCTTTTTATTTGGTTATCCTATTTTCTATGATATAATGATAGTAATAGTTAGGAAAGCGTTAACTTTTAAGACTTTGACTCATAAAAAGGAGCCTCATGAACAAGCCAGATATCGCAACCATAATCGACCTCCATTTTGAAGAATTAACCGAGCTCGAGCAAGAAATCGCTCGCTATTTTTTGCAAGCTGAAACGATCCAAGATGATCTCTCTTCTCAGCAAGTTACCCAGAAATTACATATCTCCCAAGCAGCCTTGACCCGCTTTTCCAAAAAGTGTGGTTTTACAGGCTACCGAGAATTCGTCTTTCAATACCAGCATCAGGCTAGTAAACCGGACACTCATTCGCACAAACACAGTCCCTTGACCAAACGTGTTTTGCGAAACTACAGTATCATGCGAGAACAAACTCAGGATTTGATTGACGAAGAACAACTGGAACGCGTCGCCCAATTAATCGATGACGCAGAACGAGTTTACTTCTTTGGGACGGGAAGTTCTGGTCTGATTGCCCGTGAGATGAAACTGCGCTTTATGCGACTAGGTGTTGTCTGTGAAGCTTTGACCGATCAGGATGGCTTTGCTTGGACGACTAGTATCATGGATGAAAACTGTCTGGTACTTGGCTTTTCCCTATCAGGCACTACCCAATCCGTCCTCGATAGTTTGTTGGATGCCAAGGAAATGGGGGCCAAGACCATTCTCTTTACCAGTGCTCCAAACAAAAACAGTCAGGCCTATACCGAAACAGTCCTTGTGGCAAGCCACAGTCAATCTTCTTACATCCAGCGTATTTCCGCTCAACTCCCTATGCTCATTTTAATAGATTTGATTTATGCCTACTTTTTAGAAATCAATCGCGAGAGCAAAGAAAAAATCTTTAACAGCTATTGGGAAAATAAAAAACTCAACGGCTATCGTAGACAAAAACGCGTTAGAAAATCCTAGTTTGGTTTAACCAAACTAGGATTGTTTTGTTTTGAAATGGTAATAGGCACCCAACATCCCTGCGGTATTTTGGTGATGGGCAAATTCTAATCGTAAAATAAAACGAGCTATTCTCCAGAAGTATGTTCTATAAGATTATAGTTTAATACAAAGTGTAGCGATATAGTCATTTCCATACTGTGATAATCGATGTCTTTTGTCACATGATTCATAAAAATCGATCATAGCGAGACCATTTTTTAGTTGTCCTCTAATCTGATTTTCTAAGGTATGGCTAAATTCATATCCATATTCTGGATTGATGGTGATTTTGCCTTCCTCTTCAAGCTCTATTGAATTAAAAGGGATTGAAAATTTTAACAGTAATTCCTCATCGGGTTTGTCCCATACAGTGTCAGCATCATACATGTAGATCCAAGGATTCATAAATCCGACCATTAAGAGTCCACCCTTTTTCAATACGCGAGAGGCTTCTTTATACATGTTTTCTAAATCTTCTATATATACATTTGAAACCGGATTAAAAACAATATCAAAGGTTTCATCTTCAAATGGAAATGGTTTTGTCATATCGCCTTGAACGGTATTGATTTTTAAGCCTTCTCTTTTAGCGACCATCTCATCTCTTTCTAATTGTGATTTAGAAAAATCCATGATGGTGACATCATAACCTTTTGCAGCAAAAACGGGACCCTGCTGACCACCACCACAAGCTAACCCTAATATCTTTTTCCCCTTGGCTTTTTCAAACCACTCTATCGGAACTTTTTTCCCAACAGTTAAAGCAACAGAAATTGGATGCTTTCTAGCTTCTTCTAATTCTTCCTGTGTCAATGGCTCAGTATAGTCGTTTTTTACATTATTCCATCTATCTTCATTTAATTTTATATAATTACTCATCTTACAATCTCCTCGTAATTTTATATGATTTCGACTTCAGGTGAATAGGTTACCATTACACTTTTTTCACCTCTACAAGTTCTAATTTGTTAATTTTTCGTCCATCTCATTATATCATTTTTCCACATTTTCTCATTTACTCAAACTAAACACTAGTTGAATTTGATGATAGAATTGCTCTCGCTTCAACCTTTCATACAAGATGCTTATTTTCTCCTAGTTTCTCACGATTACCTCCTTTGGCTTAAATTTTTCAATAAAAAAAGAATTAAGCAAAACAGTTTTCACTCAAGTAGTGATTAAGTGTTTTTCTTAATTCTATAATTCCAAACTAGGATTGTTTTGTTTTGATACTCTTCGAAAATCAAATTCAAACCACGTCAGCTTCACCTTGCCGTACTCAAGTACTGCCTACGGCTAGCTTCCTACTTTGCTCTTTGATTTTCATTGAGTATAAAATGATAATAGGCTCCCAACATCCCTGCTGTATTTTGGTGATGGGCAAATTCTAATCGTGTTTTTTCAGCTAGGCTTGGCACCAAGGCCGCCTTCAAGGCTGTGCGGATCTTCGGTTTGAGGATAGCCTCTTGCCCCATGATCCCGCCACCGAGAATGACCACTTCTGGATTGGCAACGTAGCAAATATTTGCCAGACCTTTTCCTAAATAGTCTACCATGCGGTCAATACCAGCCATACAAATCTTGTTTCCTTCAGTAGCTTCCTTGAAAATGCGTCGGCCATTCCACTGATCAACTGGATCGCCATGAGCTGTTGCTACATATTCTACCAAGGCTGTCGTAGAAGCAAGATCCTGAAAAGCTCCATCCTGCATGTGCATGTAACCGACTTCGCAGGCCGAATTGCTAAATCCATGGAAAACCTTCCCATCCATAATCAAGCAACCACCGATACCTGTTCCAATGGTCAAGCAAAGTGTGACACTCGCTCCCTTGCCTGAACCAGATACTGCCTCAGCCAGACCTGCACAGTTGACATCATTTTCAATCTCACAAGGAATCGCAAAACTCGTCTCGATTTCCTTCTTGAACTGGGTTCCTGCATAGTTGGGAATCTGAGGACCAGCATAGAAAATCTCACCCTTATCTGGATCCACCATTCCTGCAGAAGAAATGGCAACACCTGCTACTGGGCCTTTTTCTAAATAGCTGGCTACGATATCTTTTGTCTTTTGTAAGATATGAGGTCCACCCTTATGCGCCTCGGTTGGCATTTCATGCGATTCAACAAGTTGGCCTTCTTGGTCAATCAAACCATATTTGATGTTGGTTCCACCGATATCAATTGCAACGTAGTGTGTCATAAATACCTCCTTATGAATTAGAGGAAGCGCTCCTTGGTTTCACGAATCAAGGCTGCAGCTGCTTCTACAACTGGTCGATCTTCTTCAGTCACTGGCGTCAATGGTGAACGAACTGATCCAATGTTAAGTCCTTCATTGATCTTCAAGACTTCTTTGATCACACCGTACATATTTCCATGTGCAGAAGTGAGCTTGCCAATGATTGCATTGATAGCGTATTGCAATTCACGCGCTGTTTCCAAATCTTTCTCAGCAATCAACTCATTGAGTTTCAAGAAGAGTTCTGGCATCGCACCATAAGTACCACCGATACCAGCCTTAGCACCCATGAGGCGACCACCTAGGAACTGTTCATCTGGACCATTGAATACGATGTGGTCTTCTCCACCAAGGCTGACAAAGGTTTGGATATCTTGAACTGGCATAGAAGAGTTCTTAACACCGATAACACGAGGATTTTTCAACATTTCAGTATAAAGACTTGGAGTCAAAGCAACTCCTGCCAATTGAGGAATGTTATAAATCACGTAGTCTGTGTTTGGAGCTGCAGCACTGATATCATTCCAGTATTTGGCAACTGAGTATTCTGGCAAGCGGAAGTAAATCGGCGGAATCGTTGCAATGGCATCTACACCCAAACTTTCTGCGTGGCGAGCAAGTTCCATACTGTCTTTAGTATTGTTGCATGCTACGTGAGCAATGATGGTCAATTTCCCTTTAGCAACTGCCATGACTTCTTCCAAAATCAATTTGCGGTCTGCCACACTTTGGTAGATACATTCACCAGAAGAACCGTTGACATAGAGACCTTTAACTCCCTTATCAATAAAGTATTGAACCAAGGCACGCGTACGCTCTGGACTGACTTCTCCTTGATCATCATAACATGCGTAGAAGGCTGGAATGACACCTTCGTATTTTTTCAAATCTGACATAGATTTTCTCCTAAGATTTCTTTTTTTCTGCTGAGAGCAGTTCTATTTTTTACAAGTTTAGTATACACCTTGTGAAAATCGCTTTCAATATCTTGTATACACTTAGATTTTAGTTTCTACTTGTATTTTAAAAACTGTAACGATTGAAAGTAGTTTCAGAAACACCTCATCCTACTGGTATTTGGCGAAAATTTTCTCCATCAATCCTGCTTGGAGAAAGACTAGCAAACCAAAACCAAAGAGGATAAAAGCTGACCCACCCAAAAGGAGAGTGAAGGCGGATAGATAAAGAACCATCACTATGAGAAAGAGAATGGCTAACATGAGGAAGAACCAAGGAAAGTTAAAACTTGCCAAGATAAGCCCTTTTTGCAGCACTTCTTTCCAAGACAAATCATAGCGCGCAGCGATGGGATAACTAGCCAGCATCACCAGAGTGAGGAAGATGAGAATCCCCAAACAAATAGCTTTCACAATCTGGAAAGGCAAAGCTGTCTGGCCCCAGAAAAGATAGAGGTCTAAAAGGCTTAGCAAAACTATACCCAACTCCAGCAAACCTAACTGGAAACCCAGTTTCAGATTTTGCTTGAAGGCCCTTATAAAAGTTCTAAAGACTGGTACCCGCCTGCTTCTCTTAATCTCGAACATAGTCTCATAGAGGCTGATTTTCGCCACTCCAATCGTCACGATGGGCAAACAAGAGACGACAAAAAGAAGATTGACTGTGACGATATCCAAGACCTTCACGCTGAAACGCATGAGAAAATTATCTGTATCAAATGCTGCCTTGATAAGGCTTACTCCTTTTTGTGCCATGTTTGCTCCTCCTGATTCTTTTAATCAATCAAAATTTTAAAGAGATACTTGCGAACTTTTTCTTCCATCCCTGCGTAGCCATTTGGCTGATGCGGTTCTCCTGGGAAGAAAATCGCAAAATTGTGATAGCCCAACAAGAGTGGGTATTTTTCATGACAATGGACAAAGCCAATGTCACTCGCTTCGTCGAATGCTACTGATTCATCTATGATACGTGAACCGTAGCTCGAATATTCATGTCCTTCTACCAGCAAATGCAAGTCTGCATAGTTCTTATGATGCTCAAATTGATCATTTTCAGCTTGATTGAGGACATTTTCCTGAACAACTAGAAAGACCTTGTCCCCGTCAATCTCATACTTGCCGAGTTCGAAAGAATCCTTACGGTGCTGATAGAGATAGTTAATAGCCTTGTCTAGATTGGGATGGATTCCCTTGTAAAAGGCGATGTTTTTCAAATCGTCAAAAATCATACTGTTTCCTTCGTTTCTGATAGTTACTATTTTTCAGTTTCGAATGTTCCTTTCTCTATTTCCCTGTAATAGTGCGGACGGAAGCAAATTCCTTCGGAATTTCATTCCTAATTTTTGAGCCTTTTGCTCTTTCATCGTCAGTCTCAAAAATTCCGTCTAAGATAAGCGTAAGATGCTTATCTTAGATACCACTAAAGCGGAAAATAGCCACCATAAAACGAACCTACTCTAACTAGTATCATGAAAAGAGTTCATTCTTAAGTTTATAAGTGTCTGACAAAACTTCACGAAGTAACTGCATACTCTCCATTTTGTAGACACTTATAACTCTGTATTCTCTTATACTCAATGAAAATCGAAGAACAAACTAGGAAGCTAACCCCAGGCAATACTTAAGTATGGCAAGGTAACGCTAACGTCGTTTAAACTCGATTTTCGCAAGGTCTTATCCTTTAACAGCTCCCATAGTAATCCCTTGAGTGAAGGATTTTTGGAAGACAAGGAAGACGGTTACGATTGGCACGGCTGCTAGAGCTGCACCCGCCATGATCAAACCATAGTTGGTTGCCATTTCGGCCTGCATGGTCGCAACCCCGAGTGAGATGGTCAAGTTTTGACGTGAAGTCAACATAACCAACTGCATAAAGTAGTCGTTCCAAGTATTGATGAAGGTAAAGATTGCAAGGGCTGCAAATCCTGGTTTCACGATAGGGAAGGCTACGCTCCAGAAAGTACGGATCTCACCACAACCGTCGATTTTAGCTGATTCAAGCAATTCTGTTGGGATGTTTTCACTGAACTGTTTCATGAGGAAGACCCCAAATGGCCATCCAATCAAAGGCAAAATCACTGCCCAAAGTGTATCGTGAATTCCCATGAAGTTGACGATACGTACCAATGGTACAAGGACAACTTGTTTTGGAAGAGCCATGGCAGCGATAAAGACTGCAAAGAGGATGCGTTGACCATAGAAACGTTTCTTAGCCAAGACATAACCTGCTAGAGAAGAGGTTGCACAGACTAAGAACATGGTTACCAGTGAGATAAATACAGAGTTCCACATCCACTGCATAGCAGGGTTTTGCACCATGAGTTGTTGGAAATTCTCCATGGTTGGCATTTTAGGGAACCACTGTGGCGGAATCATAATGGTGTCAGGTTGTGATTTGAAGGCCCCTGTCAAGATCCAGTAGAATGGAAAGATGAACAGTACGGTCAACAAGAGCAAGATAATCGTTGAAATAACAGTGAAAGCTGTTAAAGGTTTCTTTTGTGTAGGTTGCATAACTGTCTCCTTTCTTTAGTATTCTACGTCGTTTCCGAGGATCTTGAATTGAGCAAAGCTGACAATGGCAATCATCACTGCCAAGAAGACACCGATGGTATTTGCATAGCCGTATTCTGTCAATTGGAAGGCTTTTTCGTAAAGGTAGTACATCAAGGTACTTGTTGAATAGTTTGGACCACCAGAAGTCAACAACTGAATCAAGGCGAAACATTGGAAAGAGTTGATGGTTGTAATAATCGCGATGTAAAGAGTTGTTGGAAGGAGGCTAGGCCATTTGATCTTCCAGAACACTTGTAACGCAGTCGCACCGTCAACACGCGCTGCTTCAACTAGTGAGTTATCAATATTTCCCATAGCAGCGATATAAAGGATAATCGGTTGACCAACAGATGTTGTCAAAAGGATAATCATAATCGCTAGCAAAGCCCAGTTTTTGTCACCAAGCCAAGAAATATTTTGGCTGATGATGTGGCTTGACTTAAGGACAAAGTTCAAAATCCCTGATAGTGGGTCATAGATCCATTTCCATACAACCGTTACGGCAACACTACCTGTAACTACAGGAAGGAAGAAGACGAAACGATAGAAAGAACGGGCAATGGCATTTTGATGATAGGTTTGAGATGCTACAAAGAGCGAGAAGAGAACCACAATCGGAACAGATCCAATAACCAGGATAACGGTATTGATCAAAGACTTCATAAAGACAGGATCTTTAAACATACGAATGTAGTTGTCCAAGCCCACAAACTCAAATTTAGTCATGGAGTAGTTAAAGAAACTTGTAATGAATCCCATAATCATAGGAGCCAAGACAAAGATGACAAAGAAGAATAACACTGGTGCTAGGAAAGCGTAGGAAATCACTGTTTCCCGCATACGAATTTTATTGACTTTCACAGTCGGCACCTCTCTTTCAAATAGAATAGTTTTTGATTTTCTTGAACTGTTTTAAAACCAAAATGAAATTTTTTAAGATTCGCTTATGTAAGAACTTCATTTTAATTTCGTGACAGTTCCTACCATTTCAAATAAAAGTCCCCCTTTTCTTACACCATAGTGCACAGGGAAAAGGGGGGAATCAATCTGACTTAGTGCTTATTGTTTTGTAGCTTTTTTGATGGTTTCGTTAGCTTTTTCAGTGAAGGCTTTCAAAGCATCCGCTGGTTTTTCGTCACCATTTGATACAGATTGCAACATTGGGAACCAAAGTGTTCTCATTTCAGCAAATCCATCGATAGTGTTGTAGTATGGTGAGTAGTATTTAGTCCAGCCACTGATTGTTTCCATACGTTTGTCTTCATAAAGTTTACCAAATGAAGTACGAACTGGGAAGGCACCTGTACGAACTACGTCTTTAGGACCCCATTCTTTGTCATCTGCGATGAATTGAACGAATTTCTTAGCAGCTGCGATTTTCTTATCGTCTTTGTTGTTAAATACTGCAAATCCGTTTACAAGATATTCAAGAGATGGTTTACCAGAGTCTGATGGGAATGGTACTTCTACCACATCTACCTTACTTGCTTCTAAGAGTTTCGCTTGGATACCGTTTTGAGCTGGTGCCCAAAGGATTGTGTATGAAGTTTGACCGTTCGCAAAGTTTTGGATGTCTGCTCCACCGTCAAATTGTGAACCATTGTTCAACAAACCGTCTTTAATCCAGCTAGCCGCTTTTTCAAGACCTTTGACGAATTTAGGATCGTCTGTTGTATATTTGGTTACGTCTTTGTCTGTTACAGAACCGCCATAAAGGTTTGCGATGAAGGCACGTGTTCCTTGGTCTCCCCCTTGACCAGAACTGAACAATGAACCTGGTGTATATCCTTTATCTTTAAGCGCTTTCAAAACTTTTTCAAAGTCATCAGTTGTCCAACCTTCTTTTACAAGGTTTGCAACTCCAGCATCTTCCAACATTTTCTTGTTCATTGCCATGTAGAATGGAGCTGAACTGATTGGATACATGTAAGCTTTATCTCCAGCCTTACTTGCTTGTACGATGTTTTCGTTGTTGACATCTTTGACGAATTCGTCTGTGAAGAGGTCGTTCAACTCAGCCAATTTACCATTTTTACCGTATTGAATGATACGTCCTGGTGCGTCAAAGAGTACGTCTGGCGCTGTTCCCGCTTCGATAGCTGTTGTGATCTTTTCTGGACCTGACTTGAAGTCGATGGTTTCCAATTTCACTTTTACATCTGGATTTGCTTTTTCAAAAGCTTCGATGATTGATTTTTCATATGTTCCAACACCGTCACCCGTTTTTTCTTGTGTGAAGACTGGGAATGCCCACCAAGTAATTTCTGTTTTTCCGCTATCGCTACTAGAACTTCCAGCATCTTTACTTCCACCAGAGTTACCACAAGCCGCAAGGCCAAGAATCGCAGCACCCGCAAGTACTGTACAAGCTAGTTTTCTAAATTTCATTTGTATTCTCCTAATTGATAAGCGTATCCATATTGGATAATGAGTTCTTTGAATTTGTATACGTTTTCATTTTATCCAACGCATCGACCACTCTCCTCTGCTTTGAGATTGTGTTATTTAAGACCGGCAACAAAGCGCTCCGTAATCTCTTTTGGTCTAGTAATCGCTCCACCGACAACGATGCCTCGCACCCCATATTCAAGGATTTGCTTAGCTTGTTCTGGTGTATGAATCTTCCCTTCAGCGATGACATCCACACCTGCTTCACACAGTTTTTTGATCAGTTCAAAGTCTGGACCATCTACCTTAGGACTATAAGAGGTATAACCTGATAGGGTTGTTCCAACAAAATCAATTCCTGCTTCAACCGCTGCTATTCCCTCTTCAAAGGTACTGGTATCAGCCATCAAGAGTTGATGCGGATATTTTTCTTTGACTTGTCGGATAAAGTCCTGAATTTCCAAACCGTCGTAACGTTCACGTTTGGTGCAATCCAGAGCAATGACCTCGATGTCTAGTTCAGCCAGTTCATCCACTTCTTTCATCGTAGCTGTAATGAAAGGCTCCTGTGGCGGATAGTCACGTTTGATAATCCCGATAATCGGGAGTTTCGTAACCTCCTTAATCTCCTTGATATCGCGAACACTGTTTGCTCGGATACCGACTGCTCCACCTTGCTCAGCCGCTTTGACTAGCAAGGGAATGACTCCTCCCGCTTCTGTATAAAGCGGTTCGTGAGGAAGTGCCTGGCAAGAGACAATGATTCCATCTTTGATTTGTTCAATCAAGGCTTCTTTGCTGATCTGTGGCATCCTCTTTCCTCCCTTTCTTGTTCTTATGGGCTTATTATATATCATTTGTTAAGCGCTTTCAATAGCTTGTAGTAGAATGGATTTCAGTTTCAAAACTATTTTATAGAACAGACTATCCTGAAAGTAGTTTCAGACCTCTTATGATTTCAAATCAACCTGAATATCATAAAAAAAGATAGCAGGCTGAAAAACCTGCTATCTCTTCTGAGACTTACTCAAATAGCTTTTACTTATTATTCTTTTCTCTTCTTGCCAAATGCAAACAAGGATAAAAGAACACCTGCAAGACCAAGGGAAATCAGTGAGTTTGTTTCCTTACTTCCTGTATTTGGAAGTTCATCTTGTTTAGCTGCTGGCGCTTGATAGGTCACATCTTGGCCTAGAGACAGTTTGTTGTCTGCAGCTGCTAATACTAGATTGGTGTCTCCCTTGTACTCTGGCACTTCAAGGACTGCTGCCTCAGCACCATTGACTCCACCCTTATACTCTGGCAAGTCATTTGAAGCTGCCAAGACAAAGTTAGCACCTCCTCTATATTCCGGAAGCTCGTTTGAGGCTGCTAGAACTGCATTGACTCCACCCTTGAACTCTGGAAGTTCATGGACTGCTGCCTCAACAGCGTTGACACCACCTGTAAATTCAGGCTTTTCAACCGTTGACGCTGCTTCTTCGCCTACTGTTGATAATGGACCGGTGTACTCTGGCATCTCTGCCACTGGGGCTTCCTCAGCATTGACACCACCAGTGAATTCTGGTTTTTCTACTGTTGGAGCTGGTTCTTCACCTACTGTTGCCAATGGTCCAGTGTACTCTGGTATCTCTGCCACTGGGGCTTCCTCAGCATTAACACTACCTGTGAACTCTGGAACCTCATGGATAGCAGCTTCACTGCCATTAATACCATCGCTTAGTTTAGAGCCAGCTAAAGAAACTGGTAAATTGTGCATGCTTTCAATTGCACCCTCAGCTAGACCTGTAATTCTTTGACCCATATCCTCTGGATCTATTGTGAATAGGAGAGTTTTTGTATCGTACTGGGTCATAAAGGTTGCTGTCTTGCCATTTGCCAATTGAAGGGTCGGAGCCTTGTTTACCAATACTTCCGAATCGAACTCCATGGCTATAATGCCTGGCCATTTTTGGATAGCATATTTTACTTTTGCTTCTTTAGGAGAAACTCTTTCCTTGGTCAAGAAATCCCAGTTGAACTTCTTGAAGGAAAGTGTGTATGGAACACCTCCAGGAGCATGGTGTTCATATAAAAGTCCAAATTCATCTGGTCCGATTTGTTGAAGTGAGTTATAAGCATACTCACCTTCTTGAATCAAATGGTGGTGCAACCAAGTTAACTGACCATCTTCTTCTACACGAGCCACTCGAATATAACCATTTTTACGACCAGGACCATTTGCATTTGCTAATAGAATATACTCTTTGCCATTTTGAACCGTGTGAGTCGCAGCCATTTGAACATAAACGTCTGGCACATCGTAGCGTTCAACGTTATTGTCCCAAGTTAGACCACCATCATGACTGGTTGCAACCTGTAGATCTTCTGTCAACCCACGCATAAAGAGTTTGAGGTCCCCATTGTTTAACTGAACAACTGAAGCTTCTGTATTTTGAGCATAATAATTACTCATTGTACTTGAATCGACTACTGTACCATCATAAAGTGTACGATTGTCGTTGACACCACCACCCATATGCCAAGTCTTACCATGGTCGTCTGAGTAGATGATTCGAGATGATTGAGAACCATTGAGGTGGTTGGTACGGTTAGTTGTATAGACAGGAACGACGATTCGACCTTTATGTGGTCCAGTACGAAGGGTAATCCCCACTCCAGGACCTACTCCTAGGAATTTCATCCAATCGGCTTTGACCATCGGAGTAATATCTTGAGGCGCTGACCAGGTCTTCCCGTCGTCATCGCTGTAAGACATCCATAGGTAGCTATCCTTCGCAATTCTAAATGGAGAAGTTTTGTTTGTTGTGAAGTAGATATTGCCCAGTAGCTGGTCACCCTTGTATAGATCACCCTTGTCGCTATAGGCCGGTTTAACAGGTTCTACAACAACACGGTAGTCTGTTGCTTTACCATCTGGAGTGTAAACTGTACCATTTTCTCGAATAGTATAAGCTTCCTGTTCACCTTCTCGATAGAGGAGTTGATAGGTTTTACCATTGATTTCTTTGTAGGCTTCTTCTTTTTGCGAAGACATTCCAAAGATTCCTTTTCCTTCTGGGAACATGTCATAAATGGCAAAAATGCGTTTGGTTTCAGGATCTTGAGTCAGGGTCATATCGATATTCACTGGTGAACCGATTGATGGATCAGAAGCCTTTGGATTGTCACGTAGGTTGGTAATAGTTACTCGATCTCCCCAAGTTTTACCATTATCTTTACTGCGTCTAATGACCATGCCGATATCACCCCAGTCACTCGAATGGAGACGGCGTTCATCTGCACCTGCAATCAGCGTTCCTTTATCTGTCTTGAGAAGGGCTGGGATACGATAACTCTTGATACCATCTTTATTTGGTTGATTGTTCCTACCACCTTCAAAGACGTCTTCTTTCTCAGTGACTTTTGCTCCCTCAGGAAGTTTCTGTTCCAATTCACCTCTTTCAAATAATTGACTTCGTGTTTGAACTTCATCTGGGTTTAAAGCACGATCGTAAACAGTTAGGTTTCGTACTTGTAGGTTTGATGCCCAAACAGTTTTATTGCCCCGTTTGGTTGCTCCAAGTTGAGCTTGATTAACATCTGGCATATCTTTGATGAAGTTACCAGATTTGAGACTTGTTCGAGATAAGACACCATTCACATAAAGACGAACTCGACCATGAGGTAACTCTGCTGTTGGTTGTTCGACAGTAAAGGTCACGGAATTCCATTGTCCAGGACGAACTTTCAAAGGAGCATCTGTATACTTATCATAGAACTGCTCTCCATTAGCGCCACGCCCTTCAATAAGAGCTGTATTATCAAGGACCGACATAGTAAAGTACTCATTTTCCTTGGTGTCACTGGATACAGAAAAGAGATTGTAAAAGCGTGGAGCTGATGCATCTGGTTTGAACTCCATGTGAACTGTAGCATTTTTTAGTTGCTTTAGTTTGTCTAGTTCATTTGATAAATCAACTCTCTGACCATTTGCTGCATTGGTTTCAACATCTTCTTTTTCAAGGACAGGATTAGCATTTTTTAAATCTCTTGAGTAATAGTCACGAGGAATAGCACCCTGATCCTCTGATTCCTCTTCCTTATTTGCTTCTTCTGCAGGGGTTTCCGTAGAGGATGGGGTTTCTGATTCTGCACTCTCATTTTTTTTCAAATGATCTTGGTCCACCTCAACGCCGTTGTCTTGAGCTGCTGCCAATTTACCAGCCAAATCCTTATCCAAATGAGCAAGATCTCCCGAGGACGCTTCTTTTGGTAACTCTGATAATCCTTGCCCTTGACCAGAATCGACTGTTTCTGTACTAGCGCCTGCTGCATTGGCTTGCTCTTGGGCTAAGACTGGATTTACTCCAAATACTACTGTACCAATCACTACTGAGGCTGCTCCGATTGCAAATTTTCGAATTCCGTATCGCTGTTTCCGATGTAAAGAGTTGTAATTCATGTTTGTCCTTCCATTTTTCATAAAAAATAAAGCGCTTTCTTTTTTCTTTAAAAATTTTTATTGCCTCTTAAGAGAGACAAGATTTAACAAGAAAGTAACAACTAAATGAGAGCTCCCGTTCCTCTCTCATTTTCTACTAGGTCATACCTTTAATCACCCAGTAGCCATCTCCCTCCTTTCAAAAGTGACTTTTCCTTTATTATACAATAAAGTCTTATATTTATATCTGTGTTCCCACAGAATAGATTTTACTTTTAAGAATATTTTAATATTTTAAATTTTCTAAAAGTACTTTCAGGTTTTGGGCATAAAAAAGAGAGCTCCTGGGCTCTCCCATTCATTATCTTACGTACTTAAAAGGAATCTCACTACCACAGAGCCAGTTATAAATCTGGTCATTGACAAAAACATTCATGGCTTCGTGGGCATACTCAGGCATGATGCGATAGGCCTTGTCGCAAGTTAGGCGGTTGTAAATCGCAAACTGGGTAATAGGATAGCAAACATCGTCGTCCAAGCCCGTAATCATCTTGACCTCACCTTTAATACGATGGGCAAGATTTTTCACATCGATATAGGCAAGAGTCGCCATGATTTCCTCCTCTGTTTCATGGAAGGGATCGTGGAACTTGAAATATCGGAAGAGTTCATCATAGGCTTCACTGGTATTGCCAATCTCAAGCACTCGTCTAAAGTCTGACAAGAAAGGATGGATGGCAACTGTTTTCTGAATCCGAGGATTGAGCGCTGCAGCAACCAAGGCTAAAGCCCCACCTTGTGAGGCACCATAGCTAGAAAGTCTTTTCTCATCCACCTGAGGCAGACTAGCAACAATTTCAACTAACTGGTATATATCCAGATAAACATCCTTATAAAAGAGATGCTCCCGACCTTCCACAGCACCACGGATGATATGCCCCTTCACCGTATTTCCTAGTGGAGAGCGCAAGCCGTCTTGCGAATAGCCCGACTGGCCCCGCACATCCATGGAAACAACACCGTAACCAGCCACAGTATAGGCCAGCATATCAGTCCAGTCCCAGCCACGTCCCATATAACCATGGAAATGGAAGATTAACGGAACTTTCTCATCACTCTTTGGAAGGACGACACGCGCATAAACCTTGCCTTCATTGGTTCCTTCAAAAGTAAGTTCATAGCACTTGACTTGAGGAATATGGAAATCTCTTTCCTCCAACTGGTAGGTTGGAAGAGATGAAACTTTTTTGACCTCTTCATCCCAGAAAGCATCAAAGTCTTCTGGAATCTCATCCCGTCCTAGATAAGTCTTGATTTCTTCTAGTAAAGCTGGATTTTTCATAGCATGCTCCTTTAATTTTGTAATCGCTATCATAACTCTAGCATATCTAGGAAAGCAATGCAAGAAAGAAAGATAAACAGAAAGTGATTTTAGATTCTCTTTCCTCAAACCTATCGCCTGAAAGTAGTTTTAAAAATAAAAAGAGCGTTTCCGCTCTTTGGTTATCAATAGGTGCTAGCTCCTTTCTCTAGTTTGAAAGTCTGATATTTCTTTTGGTAGGTTACTTTAATAGTCATGTGAGAGTCCTCGTTTCTTTTTGATGACTCTAGTATAAGGCCCAAACCTAAAAGCTAGCTTAAGTTTTCCTTAGAGAAAGCTTATACTCAATGAAAATCAAAGAGCAAACTAGGAAACTAGCCGCAGGTTGCTCAAAGCACTGCTTTGAGGTTGTAGATAAGACTGACGAAGTCAGTTACATATATAATCCAAGGCGACGTTGACGTGGTTTGAAGAGATTTTCGAAGAGTATTAATCTAGATGTTCTTTCTTTTCTAGATGGAGAGCAATCATGCGCCATTCTAGATCCTCTTTCCAACCTTCTATAGAACTAATGTAGCTGGCAACCTTTCTGGCTTCTTCTAAAATCGGAAAATCTTCGATAATATCAGCCACTTGAAACTCTGGAAGTCCTGACTGTCTGGTTCCAAAAATCTCACCAGAACCACGCATCTTCAAATCTTCCTCTGCAAGGACAAATCCATTGGTCGTTTCCGTCATGATGCGCATGCGGTCTTTCCCAGAATCAGTCTTGGGATTAGCCACAAGAACAGCATAGGATTGCTTGTCTCCCCGACCAACACGACCTCTGAGCTGGTGAAGCTGACTGAGACCGAACCGATCCGCATCCATGATAATCATGACGGTCGCATTGGGGACATTAACCCCAACCTCGATAACTGTCGTCGAAACCAGAATGTCCGTTTTTCTCTCTTTGAAATCCTGCATAATCTGGTCTTTTTCATCACTCTTCATCTTACCATGTAGAAGAGCCACTTCTGCCTTACCTGCAAAATGAGCCGTCAACTCCTCAGATAAGGCAATGGCATTTTTCAGATCCAGAGCTTCAGATTCTTCAATCAAGGGAGAGATAACGTAGGCTTGCGAACCCTTTTGGATTTCCCCCTCTAACCAAGTCAAAACCTGAGGCAGCTGCTCATGCTTAATCCAGCGAGTCACAATAGGCTTCCGACCTGCTGGCATCTGGTCAATAATAGAAACATCCATATCTCCAAAGGCTGTGATAGCCAGGGTTCGTGGAATCGGTGTCGCCGTCATCATGAGAACGTCAGGGTTGTCGCCTTTTTCCCGCAGAACACGCCTTTGCCCCACACCAAAACGGTGCTGCTCATCGATGATAATCAAACCAAGGCGGGCATAATCAACCCCATCTTGTATCAAAGCATGAGTGCCGATAATAAAGTCGGCCTCACCCTTGGCAATAGTCTCCAAGACTTCTCTTTTTTCTGCAGCTTTTAAGGAACCTGTCAAGAGAGCCAGTTTCAAGTCTGGAAAAAGGCTCTTCAAACTCTCAAAGTGTTGCTCTGCTAGGATTTCTGTTGGCACCATGAGAGCTGCCTGATAGCCAGACGTCACCGCCGCAAACATAGCCAAGCCAGCAACCACCGTCTTTCCGCTCCCTACATCTCCTTGCAAGAGACGATTCATGTGATGGTCCGACTTCATGTCGGTCAAAATTTCCTGCAAACTTTTTTCCTGAGCTTGGGTCAGGGCGAAAGGCAGGCTTTCTTTAACGGCTATCACTTTTTCCTGGGACCAGTTCAGAACCAGACCGCTTCCCTGAACTCTATTTTCAGACTTGAGTGACTGCAACTGCATCTGAAAATAAAAGAGTTCTTCAAACTTGATACGACGAAGGGCCTGCTTGTATTCTGCCAAATCCTTAGGAAAATGCATAGCGCGAACAGCCTGGCAACGGGACATGAGTTTGTATTTATCCAGTAAAGACTGGGGAAGATTTTCCTCAATCAAGAGATCCAATCCTTGATCAAAAGCTGTCTTGATGACCTTGACCAGACTGGCCTGACTGATTCCTTGAGCCAGACGATAAACAGGTTGGAGGTCATCCTCCACCTGAGCTAGAACCTTCATACCTGTCAGACTGGCCTTAGCACGGTCCCATTTTCCAAAAACGGCAAGAGTTGCACCCAACTCTATCTTATCAGCCAGATAGGGTTGGTTAAAAAAATTCACCGCAAAAACGACCTCTCCCTGCTTGAGGCTAAAACGCAGGCGATTGCGCTTGAAACCATAATACTGGACACTAGCGGGAGTCACGACTTGACCAGACAGAACCGCCTTCTCCCCATCTTCCAATTCCAGGACCTGCTTGGTTTTGAAGTCTTCGTAACGAAAAGGAAAGTAGAGCAAGAGGTCTTGCAAGTTTTCAATCCCTAGTTTGGCGTATTTCTCTGCTGATTTTGGTCCCACACCAGGTAAGACATGCAAGGGTTGGTGTAGATTCATGCTCCACTCCTTTCTTTTTAATAATATTCTCTCGGAATGCGGTCGCTGAGGAGGCAAACCACCTCATAGTTAATGGTTCCACGGTAGGTCGCTACCTGAGTAGCTGTGATTTCCTTGTCGCCGTTGGTGCCGATTAGGGTTACTTTTGTTCCTAGCGGATAAATCTTAGGCAGACGAATAGTGATTTGGTCCATAGATACTCGTCCGACGATTGGGCACGTTTCTCCATCTACCAAGACAGAGAAATTCTGCATGTCTCGTGTCCAACCATCCGCATAACCGATTGGCACCGTCGCAATGACTTGCTCACTATCCGCTTGATAGGTGGCTCCATAGCCCATGCAAGCTCCAGCTGGAACTGTCTTGACATGAACCAGGGCAGACTCCAAGGTCAAGGCTGGTGTCAAATCATAGGGTAAGTCCAAAACCTCTCCACTTGGATTGAGACCATACATGGCATCTCCCATACGGACTGCATTGAAAATAGTCTCTGCATGCCAGAGGGTCGTTGCCGAATTGCTGGCATGAACCAGCTCTGGAACTTCCTTCATACTTGCCAAAATAGCTTTAAAGCATTCTAACTGAGCATTAAAATAGTCATCTGATTCTTCATCTGCAGTAGCAAAGTGGGTAAAAATCCCCTCAACGCGAGCACCGTATTGTTGGAGCAAGGCTTGAGCCTGCTCTGCCTCACTGGAATCTCGGAAACCAATCCGTCCCATCCCTGAGTCAATCTTGAGGTGAACTGTTAAGCCAGATAAATCTGTCTCCCTAGCTAAGAGCGCTTGAATCCACTCCAGCCCAGCCACAGTCAAGGTGATGTCGTATTCTTTTGCTAGAGCAACAACTTCTAGCTCAGAAACTCCTAAGATGAGAATTTTCTTGCTGAGTCCAGCCTGACGAAGTTCGATGGCTTCATCAATATTGGAAACACAAAATCCATCAACATCGTCCTGAATCGCCATCGCAACGGCAACAGCCCCATGACCATAGGCATTGGCCTTGACCACTGCCCACTTGAGCGTTCCTTCAGGGATATGAGCCCCCATTTGCTTAATATTTTGTCGAATAGCTCCCAGATTTATCAGAGCCTTGGTTGGTCTATGTGGACTAGCTTTCATGATTTTCCTCCAAAATAACACTGGCTGTCACAAACTGATCTGTATGGCTGATCGATAGCCAAATTTTTCCTGAAAACGGGGACTGACTAAAATAGGGAGCCCCGCGTTCATTGTTCAAAACTTCCAAATCCTGAAAGGTCAGTTTGCCAATTCCTGTCCCCATAGCCTTGGAAAAGGCCTCCTTAGCCGACCAGCGACCTGCCAAGTATTCGATCTGTCTGCGCCCTTTGAGACTGGCAAAACGCTCCATTTCTTTAGGGGTCAGCACGCGCTTAGCAAAGCCCTCACGTCGTGTAACTGCGTTTTCTATCGAAGCCAATTCTTCGATGTCAATTCCGTGTCCAACTATCATACTCATAAAAGGAGCTGAGAATCCCCCAACTCCATCCTTTTCACTTATTTTGTTAAGGTAGTATAAATTTCTTCTACCAAGGCTACTGTATTTTCCCAGCCTAGACAAGGGTCAGTTATGGAGCAACCAAAGACCTCTGGTTGATTTTGGCGACCATCTGCTAGGTAAGATTCGATCATAAAGCCTCGAACCGTCTTTTTAATCTTTTCATTCCAGTCACGATTCAGCAAGGCTTGACGAACAATGCGAATTTGTTCCATATACTGCTTGCCAGAATTGTCATGATTGGTATCGATGATAATGAAGGGATTTTCAAGTCCCATAGTCTCATAGCGATTGATGGCATTTAAGAGTGTTTCATAGTAGAAATTAGGTTCATTTTTACCATATTCGTTCATGGCACCACGAAGAATAACGTGGGCCAAAGGATTTCCTGAAGTTTCCACTTCTTGTCCATGGTAAAGGAAGGTTTGCTTGTTTTGAGCTGCATAGATAGCATTAAACATAACCCCAAGGTTCCCAGATGTTGGATTTTTCATTCCAACTGGAGCATCAATACCAGAGGCTACAAAACGGTGTTCTTGGTCCTCCACTGAACGAGCCCCTACAGCATGGTAGCTGACTAGATCATCAACCAAAACGAGATTTGACGGATAAAGCATCTCATCAGCTGTCGTCAAGCCCGTCTCCGTAATCACACGGTAGTGCAGCTGACGAACAGCCTGCAAGCCATTGATGAGACTAGGCGCTTCGCTGGTATTTGGTTGATGAATCATGCCCTTATAGCCATCTCCATTAGTACGAGGTTTAGCCGTATAGACACGCATCACGATAAAGATTTTATCCGCAACTTTTTTCTGCAAGTCGGCTAAGCGACGAGCATATTCGAGTACTGCTTCTTCATTGTCAGAAGAACAAGGCCCCATCACCAAAAGGATTCGGTCGTCCTCACCCGAGATAATGGCTGCCAACTCTCTATCGCGGGCTTCTTTCTTTCGCAAGGCTTCAGGTGACAACTGGGTCGCAGCCTTGATTGCTTCAATATCAATTTCTTGACCTTTTTCGATAAATGCCATCTTACTCTCCTAGCGTTTGGTAAATTTCACGAACAAGTGCTTCTGTGTTGTCCCATCCGAGACACGGATCTGTAATGGACTTCCCAAAAACTTCTGGCTCATTTTGACGTCCATCTTCCAGATAGGACTCAATCATAAAACCACGAACGTATTTTTTGATTTTCTCATTCCAGTCACGGTTAATCAAGGTCTGACGAACGATACGGATTTGATCCATGTACTGCTTGCCTGAATTGTCATGATTGGTATCGATGATGATAAAGGGATTTTCCAAGCCCATCTTTTCGTACTGATCAATGGTATCCATCAAATTGTCATAGTAGTAGTTAGGAATATTCTTCCCGTATTCATTCAAGGCACCGCGAAGAATGGCGTGGGACAATGGATTCCCTGTTGTTTCCACCTCTTTACCAAGGAAAAGGAAACTCTGTTTATTTTGCGCTGCGTAAATCCCGTTAAACATAACATTGAGATTTCCAGATGTGGGATTTTTAAATCCTGTTGAAAAGTCTGCTCCACTCGCTACAAAACGGTGCTGTTGATCCTCTACAGAACGAGCTCCAACAGCCATATAAGAAATCAAATCATCCACCAGCGGAAGATTTTCAGGATAAAGCATCTCATCAGCTGTTGTCATTCCCGTCTCGGTAATCACACGGTAGTGCAGTTGGCGAACAGCCTTGATCCCATTGATCAAGCTAGGAGCTTCTGTCGCATTTGGTTGATGAATCAAGCCCTTATAGCCATCTCCATTGGTACGAGGTTTAGCTGTATAGACACGCATGACCATAAAAATACGGTCTTTGACCTCTTCTTGCAAAGTAGATAGACGCTTGGCATACTCGAGAACCGCCTCTTCATTATCAGATGAACATGGTCCAATCACCAAGAGAATACGCTGGTCCTCCCCACGAATGATGGCTTCCAATTCCTGATTACGTTGATTTTTTCTCGCAAGAGCCGCTCCCTCTAATTTAGACAAGGCGCGAACTTCTTCAATGTTAATTTTAGGACTTTTAGCTTTAAATACCATGATTCATCTCCTTATAAAGCAAACGGACACCAAGCAAAAAATGATTTTTACCAGGTATCCGCTGTATCTTATCTCATATTATTGTCTCTTACCATGACAGTTCTTGAATTTCTTACCTGATCCACATGGGCATTGGTCGTTTCGTCCGATTTGGCTCAAGTCCAAATCTTCTGGAAGGCTTGCCTGCTGCGCTGCGATATTACGAGTCGCAGTTGTACTGATATTGTGTTCAACTTGCGGACGTTCTTGTTCATGGATTTGTGCTTTCATCATCAAACGAGTCACATCGAATTCAATCGATCCAATCATGTCGTTAAACATGCGGAAACCTTCTGCTTGATATTCTACAACTGGGTTGTTTTGAGCATATCCACGAAGACCAACAGCATTTCGCAACTGGTCAAGAGCATCGATATGGTCTGTCCACTTGTTGTCTACAACACGTAGAATCAAGACTTTTTGGAATTCTTTCACTGCATCTTCGTCACGAAGCTTAGCAACTTGGCTGTCATAGACTTTCAAGGCACGTTGGAAAAGTTCATCTTTGATAGCTTGGTCTGACAAACCTGCAAGGTCTGAACGGCTAATTGAATCTTCTGGAAGCAAGTTATACTTAGCAAAGTTCAAGATCGCTTCCAATTTTTCATCTTCTTTCGAACGTGCATGTGCATCCACGATACGGCCAATTGTTCGACGGATCATAGCATGGATTTCTGGTGCCAAGTCACGATCTGCAGTAATGACATCATAACGTTGTGCATAGATGATCTCACGTTGTTCACGCATAACGTCGTCGTATTGAAGGACTTGTTTACGAGTGTCGTAGTTGTTTCCTTCGACACGTTTTTGAGCTGCTTCAACTTGACGGGTTAACATGCGAGATTCGATGGCTTCGTCAGACATATTCAGACGTTCAAAGACACCTTTCAAACGTTCTGAACCGAAACGTTTCATCAAATCATCTTCAAGAGACAAGTAGAATTGTGACTCACCTGGGTCTCCTTGACGACCTGAACGTCCACGAAGCTGATTATCAATACGGCGACTTTCGTGGCGCTCAGTACCGATAACGCAAAGCCCACCAAGCTCACGAACTCCTTCACCAAGCTTAATGTCGGTACCACGACCGGCCATGTTGGTTGCGATGGTAACAGCACCACGTTGACCAGCGTTCATGATGATTTGCGCTTCTCTATAGTGGTTCTTCGCATTCAAGACTTCGTGAGGAACACCTGCTGCTACTAATTTCTTAGAAAGGAAGTCACTCGTTTCAACGGCAACTGTACCTACCAAGACCGGCTGACCTTTTTGGTAACGAGCTTTTACATCTTCAACTACAGCCTTAAATTTCGCATCAAGACTTGCATAGAGAAGGTCTGAGTGGTCGATACGTTGAATTGGACGGTTGGTTGGGATTGGGATAACACGAATGTTGTAAATTTCGCGGAATTCTTCTTCTTCTGTTTTACCAGTACCTGTCATACCTGCCAATTTCTTATACATACGAAAGAGGTTTTGATAGGTAATAGAAGCTGAAGTCTTGGTCTCATCTTGGATTGGCACACCTTCTTTTGCTTCGATCGCTTGGTGCAAACCATCCGAGTAACGACGACCTTCCATGGTACGACCTGTAAATTGGTCGACAATCAAGATTTCCTGCTCTTCACTAACCACATAGTCGATATCGAGAATCATGATATAGTTGGCACGGAGGGCATTGTCGATAAAGTGAGTAAGAGCTACATTTTCAATGTCGTAGAGATTTTCTAGTTTGAAGTAGCTTTCTGCCTTGTCAATACCAGAGTCTGACAAACCGATCGTCTTAGACTGAACGTCAATGATATAGTCGTCCTTGTCCAAAGATTTCACGAAGTGGTCTGCCATATGGTAGAGTTGGCTTGTTTCAACTGCATTGGCACCTGAAACGATCAATGGTGTACGAGCTTCGTCGATCAAAATAGAGTCAACCTCATCGACCAAGGCATAATTGAGTGGACGTTGCACCATGTTTTCTGCACGAACGACCATGTTATCACGAAGGTAGTCGAAACCAATCTCTGAGTTGGTTGAGTAGGTAATATCGCAAAGATAAGCTTCTTTTTTCTCCATTGGAGATTTTGCTGCCAAGTTGATCCCTACTGACAGACCGAGCCATGAGTACAATTCACCCATTTCAGTCGCGTCACGTTCTGTTAGGTATTCATTGACTGTAACTACGTGAACCCCTTTACCTGCAAGGGCATTGAGGTACACTGGCATAGTCGCTGTCAAGGTCTTCCCTTCACCCGTACGCATCTCTGGAACGTCACCATGGTGAAGAACAATCCCACCCATGACCTGAACCTTATAAGGGAAGAGCCCAAGGACACGTTTTGCAGCTTCACGAACTACTGCAAAAGCCTCATATAGCAATGAATCAAGTGATTCACCCTTGTTGTATCGTTCTTTAAATTCGTCAGTTTTCGCTTTTAGTTCTTCGTCTGACATTGCAGCCATTTGGCTCTCATAGTTAAGAACCTTATCAGCCATTTTTTCCAGACGACGAAGTTCTCCTTTATCATTTTCAATAATCGTTTTTAAAATATTAGCCATGATTTTCCTTACTTTTTATTCTGAATATTTTAGAATGTTCTTTTAATTTTAGCATATTTACCATTATTTTTCAAGAAAGAATCCTTAATTTACAACGGAAAAGACCAGTCAAAATTCAGCTTTTTTTGCATCAATCTTCTGTTGCTATTTTTTTGTTTTTTGTTCGTGAGGCATGCTTGATGACCCAGGCACAACTTGGACTCAAATCCTCCTTTTGCCAAGTTTGAAGTATCTTTTCAAACTTATCAGGATCTTCCTTGTACAAATCATTTAGATTATTGGCTACACTTTTTTGAATAGACTTGTCTCTATCATCTTTTAGATTGGTCAGAATAGTGGTAAACTCCTCAAAATAATCCAATACCACGGTTTGTCTCTTAGCCCAAGGCAGACGGATACGCATACATTCGCTGGCAAGTCTACGAACGCGCAAATTTTCATCCCGACTCCATTCTAACAGCAAAATCATTGTAGCCTTAGGATAGCGAGCCAGCAAAGGTCTCATAGAAAATTCCCCAGTAAATCGCTTGGTTAGTTCCTTACTAAAGGCCGCGCTCAATTCAAATTCCTTGTCCCCATGTAGCTCTACATATTTTCCGATTGGCCAAAGCCAATATCCTTCTGAGAACATACCTAAACCACCCTCTAACTCAGGACCCAAAATTTTCTCAAAAACCTTGAGAGAGTCCTGATAAGATAGGGGAAGACAATCTTTGATACCTCTAGCCAAGAGTTCTTGACGCTGGCTAAACTCCAACTCTTCCAAGTCTTTTTCTAACAAGAGCCTAAACTTTTGTCCATCAAATGCAGGGGACGCTTCTTTCAACCGTCGACTCAAATCACTAGCATAAGCTAAGTCATAATAATCTTTTACTTTTTTAGCCATTTTTCAAATCCCTTAATCTTCATTTTACGGGACTTATTATATCATACAGACAGCCCGTCAACAAAATTATTTTCATATCTCCAACTATTTTAACAAGAAAGAAAAAAGGACTAGAAGCTAGTCTGGTCCTTCATTTGTTAATGTTTAATTTCCCAAGAATATAGGCAATATCCCAAAATACCAAAAGAGATTGATCCAGAAGGCCAAGCAAAAGATGATGCCAAAGATGAGAAGACTGATTTTTTTAATCAGCACGGAGTATAGGATGGATAAAACTCCAAAAACCACAAAGATTTTTTTCATAACGAAATAATATACTGAAACTCCTCCTATTTGCCAATCCCAAGGAAGGATAAACATGAGGAACCAGAGAAGGCAAATCGTAAGAATATATCTCTTGTAGTGCGCTTCAAGAAAGGCTTTTGTTTTCTCCATAGCAAACCTCCATTTGAGTCACTGTCTCTTCCCTTTTATTATACCAAAAAAACCTGGAAAAAGCTTTCCAGGTTCGGGTTTAAAATCACTAGTCATACTAGAGAAATTCCTTTATTCATAGGCTGATTCACTTTATTGACTTGATGAAGATGTTCCAAAATCGACCTTAGGAACTGTCTTGGCTTCTTCTGTTTCTTTAAAAGTTTCAGCTTCTTTAAAGTTCATCATATTTGCAAAAAGCACGGTTGGAAAACTTCTCAACTTTTGATTGTACTCCGCTGCGACTTTATTATAATCCTTGCGTGCTACAAAGATACGATTTTCACTGCCTGAAAGTTCGACCATTAGTTGCTCAACATTTTGATTGCTCTTGAGTTCTGGATAATTCTCCGTCAAGGAAATCAAGCGGGAAAGAGCAGAGCTCAATTCTCCCTGAGCCTTTTGGTTTTCTTCCGATGTCACTGAGCTACTACCGATTTTAGCTCTAGCATCCGCAATCTTGGTAAAGACTTCGGTTTCATGATTCATTTGTCCTTTAACGGACTCCACCAAGTTACCAATCAAGTCCGAACGACGTTGGAGGGCTGTAGAGACATCGGCCTGAGCCTGCTCCACTTTAGTCTGTTCACCAACCAGACCGTTATAGGTCGTCACTGCGGAACAACTTCCCAGAACTAGTAGTCCAAAGAAAATCACCACTATTGAGAGAATTACTTTATTTTGTTTCATATCAAAACCTTAACACTTTCTTTTATCAACTTTTCTGAGATAATACTCAGATTTTAAATCAATTTCCCAAACTTTGCTTTTATTTTTAATTAAGGAGTGAACTCTTGCAAAGGAGTCACCTTACTGCATGGAGAAATCGGTTTGAACAATATATGATCACTCACCAGTCATCAGACGAACCGCCACCATCGAAGCCACCGCCGTCCCAGCCTCCAGATGAGTCGGAGCCTGAGTCAGACCAAGAGGAACCTGAGTCTGATGAGTCACCGCCCCACCAGCCACCGCTAGAATCATCTCCACGTGAACCACGACCACCAAATAGAAATCCGATAATCATCACGATGAAGTAAATGAGAACTCCAAATACGATAACTCCGTCGCTCGAACTGCTTTTTCGATGACGTTTCGAAGATTGACTCCCAGCGGTATACTTTTCAATTTCTCTTAGACGACTAGAATTAGTAGCATAGTCGTAACTACTTCTAGAACTTGAAGAAGTCGTACTCGATCCACTATAGAACATGTAGTTGAGATTATTGACTATTGAGAGAACACCCTTGTTATAGTCACCATTTTTAAAGTAAGGACGTGCTGTTGTCAAGAACCTGTGAGTCTGATAGTCAGTGATCTTACTGGCCACATTATTACTGGTTTCAATCCGTGATTTTCTATCTTGGACTGCTACCACAATCAAGACACCATGATTGTCTCCCGAGTAGCCAATCTTCCAAGCTCTAGCTGTTTCATTGGCTACAGTCTCGATTGTTTCTCCATTTAGGCTTTTCACAACGTAAACACCCATCTGGAATTTTTCTGATTTTTTACTATTGACATTATTCAATTCTCGAATTTGACTTATAGTCTCATCCGTTAGATAGTGATCCGGGTCATAGATCCCGTACTCAGGTTTTTCAGGTGCTGTGAATGCTGACAAGAAGAGAAAGACCATCAGCAACCCAAGCAAGCGAACCAACAAACTATGTTTAAATAATCTGCTTTTTTTCATAATAACCTCCCTGATAAAGGAAAATTGATTTAAGGAATTATAGCATTTTGATTTTTACAAAGAAAGTGCATTTTCATTACAAATAGATTACAAAATCTAGGAAAATGATTGAAATTTGATGACAGATTCTCCCCCAATTTGGTAGGTTCTTTTCTCCCCTTTTAGTATAGAAAAAAGAAGACTATGAAGTCTTCTTTTAGTTTATTTTTGTAGAAAAACAAGCAAGGTTTACTTGCGTTTTCTCGCAATCAAGTGAATCGGTGTTCCCTCAAAGACAAAGGCCTTGCGGATTTGATTTTCCAAGAAACGCAAGTAAGAGAAGTGCATGAGTTCTTCTTCATTGACAAAGATGACAAAGGTTGGTGGCTTGGTTGCCACTTGGGTTGCGTAGAAAATCTTGAGGCGTTTTCCTTTGTCTGTCGGTGTTGGATTGATGGCAATGGCATCCATAATCACATCGTTCAAGACAGCTGATGGGATACGGGTGTTTTGGCTTTCACTGATTTGCTTGATCATCTCAGGCAGTTTATGGAGACGTTGCTTGGTAAGAGCGGATACAAAGACAATCGGTGCGTAAGGCAGATATTGGAACTGCTCACGGATATCCTCTTCCCATTTCTTCATGGTGTGGTTGTCTTTTTCAAGTGTATCCCACTTGTTGACCACGATGATCATCCCTTTACCGGCTTCATGGGCAAAACCTGCGATGCGCTTGTCGTACTCACGAATACCTTCTTCGGCATTGAGGACCATCAAGACCACGTCAGAACGGTCAATAGCACGCATGGCACGCATGACAGAGTATTTCTCCGTATTTTCATAGACTTTACCAGACTTACGCATACCAGCTGTATCAATCATGGTGAACTCTTGTCCATCAGCATCTGTAAAATGGGTATCAATGGCATCACGCGTTGTTCCAGCTACTGGACTAGCAATCACGCGGTCTTCTCCCAAAATAGCGTTAATCAAACTTGACTTTCCAACGTTAGGACGGCCAATCAAGCTAAATTTAATCACGTCTGGATTTTCTTCTTCAACTTCGTGTGGTAGATTTTCCACAATGGCATCCAGCACATCACCGGTACCGATACCGTGGACAGACGAAATTGGCAACGGTTCGCCCAATCCAAGCGCATAGAAATCAAAGATGTCATTTCGCATTTCAGGGTTATCAACCTTGTTAACCGCTAGGATAACGGGTTTATGGGTTTTATAGAGTTTGCGAGCTACGTACTCATCTGCATCTGTGATTCCTTCTTTCCCAGACACTACAAAAACGATAACATCAGCTTCTTCCATAGCGATTTCTGCCTGGTGCTTGATTTGTTCCATGAAGGGAGCATCGACATCGTCAATCCCTCCCGTATCAATCATACTAAAGGAACGATTGAGCCACTCACCCGTTGCATAGATACGGTCACGTGTCACACCCTCGACATCTTCTACGATTGAGATCCGCTCACCAGCGATCCGATTAAATAGGGTTGATTTCCCAACATTGGGACGTCCCACAATGGCAATAGTTGGTAAGGCCATGTTTTCTCACTTTCTACAATAACTTTTTCTGTTCTAGATTCTTCCGAGTTGAACGAGGTTCGGCTTGACCAAACTGCTCTGCCAAACGCTGACTCCAAGAGGTTGTCGCACGCGCACCAGCATAGTCGGCTTGTACTTGGTCATAGTCCAAAATCGCTGCTACTGGCTGTTCTTGGTATTCTTCTTCAAATACCACTTGGTTCAATGGCAGTCTTGGTTTGACATCATGTTGTTGATCTGGCACGCCAAGGGCAATCCCAAAAACAGGGTAGGTATAGTCAGGCAGGTTAAAAAGCGCTGCCACTTCTTCTGACTTATAACGGACCAAACCGATAATCACACCACCATATCCCAGACTCTCTGCTGCAAGCAAGGTATTTTGCCCAGCAAGCGCAGCGTCCACAGACGTGATGAGGAGACCTTCCACTCCTTGAGGTTGGAAAGTGTCTGTATGAAGGCTTGCTCCCTTTTCCGCTCGATTCAAGTCACCAACAAAGAGCAAAAAGGCAGCTGACTGGCGAATGGCTTCCTGAGGAACCAGTTCATATAAGGCATTTTTCTTCTCTTGACTGCGCACAAGAATCACAGAGTAGGATTGGAAATTTTTCCAAGATGATGCCATTTGTCCAGCAGTCAAAATCTCGTCCAAGTCTGCTTGAGGAATCTCTTGCTCCTTAAAGCGACGAACTGAAGTATGAGCTTTCATCAGTTTAATGGTTTCTGTCATCGGCGATTTTCTCCTTCTAGTCTTGTCTCCTCAGCCAAATAACGGATTCGTTCCATAACTCGTCTAGCTTCCCAAGTCTCATCATTTCCATTCTTTCCTTTGGCAAAATGTTTTTCCAAATCTTGGAAATTAAAGTTGGAAGTAAAGAAGGTCGGCAAATCTTCCTGCATGCGATACTGAAGAATGACTTGGAGAATCTCATCACGTACCCAAGGAGTCGACTGCTCTGCACCAATATCATCCAAGACCAGGACTTCTGCTAACTTGATTTCATCCACCAAGGTCTTCACAGATCCTTCACCGATGGCATTTTTCACATCAATGACAAAACTTGGATAATGGAGAATCGTCGTTGATGCTCCACGTTTTTCAGATAGGTCGTGAGCTAAGGCTGCCATCATGAAACTCTTTCCAACACCAAAATCTCCGTAAAGATAGAGACCTTTTCGGATACTAGGGTAAAGGTCAACAAAGGCATAGAGTCTCTCAAAAATTGGCAAGCGTCCTAGATCATCCAGGTCAATCTGAGCCAACTTCGCTTTCTTGAGACTTGCTGGTAGATTGATCAACTTAAGACGATTCTTAATTGCAGCCTCTTTTTCTGCCGCGATTAGTTCTGGTGTTTCTTCATAAGACACATCCGCATAACCGTGATTCATGACCAAGATAGGCTTGTAGCCACGCGCTATATAGTCCGCATCCCCACGAAGAAACTTGTCCCGTTCTGTGATATATTGGTTGAACTTGGAGATGCTACGATTCAACTCCTCTGGGCTGAGGGATTCTTTCTGGATAAAAGCCGCTACATCTGGGTCCTTCATAATCTGCTGGACTAGGTCCTGATACTGAAAACGACTTGTCTGACGCTTGATAACGTCACCCACACTTTCCATCTAGTCTCCTCCTTCTTCTAATCGGGCTAACATTTCTTGTTTTTTACGTTCTAGTTCCAGACGAGTTTCCTCGCTGGTTTGATTTTTATATTCTGGATTGCTCCACTTGGGAACATTTGTCTTAGTCGAGCTAGTTTTCAATTTTTTGTCTTCTTGGCCTTTTTGCTGACGCTCTCGAATCCGAAGCACAGCTTCTTCTGCTGTCCGAATTTTTTGATAAGCATAGTCATTGGCGACCTTCATGGCATATTTCTCATTGACATTGGCCGAATCAACCTTGTTAAAGGTTAGAAGCAAGACGATATTGATGACTTCATCCAACAAGCCTAAAGACGCCATCTGGTGAAGGAGTTCTCTTTCACTTTGGGTGATGTTCCCCTTACGCGTTTGCTTGATTTCGGCTAAAAAGTGCAGGGGAGTTTTATTTTTGGCTTCCCTGATAATGGTCATTTCTTTGGGGCTAAAGTCAGAAGTAGCTGGTTTTTGTGCTATCTTTTCACGCATGCGTTTGACAGAAATAACCTGAGCTACAGCTGTCGCCTTAGCTAATTGATAGGTTTCAAACCAGGTCCATTTTTTTTCATCTGCAATGGCGAACAATTCCAAAACATCCGCCTGCTCGTCTTCAAAACGCAAGCCATCTCGAGCCATCAGACGCTGGAAATGTTCCAAGTCAAAATCATTTTTTAACTTGCTTTTAGACTCGCTTGGTGTCACTTCTTCAGTCAGGGTTGGAAAGACTTGGCTCAAAGAAACAGAGAGTGCTTCTCCCTCACTTGGAGTCTGCTTCATAGCAGAAACAGCTGTATCCCCAATCTTTTTCTCTAATAATCTGCTATAGACAGAATGACTTAGAAATTCTTGACTGGAAAGGGGAGAATGAAGCTGTAATTCATAGACATTCTCCTTCTGATAAAGGGTCAACAGATCGAAGGCAGATAAGACTTTGAAGGATTGGAGCAAGGTCGGCATGCCAAAGTTTAAGTGGTTGAGGATATGGGAAAAGAGGTGTTCCTTTTGCCCACCATCCCAAAAGGTAATGGTATATAGATAGAGGCTCAGTGCCTCCTGACCGATAATCGGGAGGTAGCACTGCACCAGAGAAGAGGTATCTTGCGACACCCGATTATTCTTTAGAAAAGAAAAACGGTCATTTGGTTTCATCTATTTTTCCTTTTTCTTCTTAGAGGACTGGGTGATCTGCTGAAGCAGACTCTCCAACTCACTCACATCCTTAAAGCTACGGTAAACACTGGCAAAACGAACATAGGTGATCTCATCAAGCTCTGCCAATTCTTCCATGACTAAGGACCCAATATATTCACTTTGGATCTCATTCTCACTGCGACTACGGAGTTTTTGCTCGATGCGATTGACCACCATGTTGATTTCATCACTTGACACAGGACGTTTCTGGGCTGAGCGGATAATCCCATTAAAGATTTTATCTCTTGAAAACTGCTCTCGCGTACCGTCTTTTTTGACGACAACCAGCGTTCTTTCTTCTACTCGTTCATAGGTTGTAAAACGATGCTGACACTCGTCGCACTCACGTCTTCGGCGGATGGTATTTCCTTCTTCGGCTTGTCGACTATCAACAACACTAGACTTGGTAGCCCCACATTTTGGACAACGCATGCACTTCCCTCCTTGTCGTTTTCTTTTCATTATACCATTTTTTGAGCAATTCCCAAAACAATTCTTATTTTTACTTGACAAGTTTTTTGTTTTATTGTATTATTTGATTAGAACAATAAAGGAAAAGAAAGGAGACTATGATGTCCTGGTCATTTGATAATACAAAACCGATTTATTTACAGATTATGGAAAAAATCAAATTACAGATTGTTTCCCATGAACTGGAACCCAATCAACAGCTCCCTACCGTGAGAGATTTGGCGAGCGAGGCTGGGGTCAATCCCAATACCATTCAGCGCGCCTTGTCTGACCTCGAACGTGAAGGATTTGTATATAGCAAGCGGACAACTGGTCGATTTGTCACCGAGGATTTGGACCTCATCCTTCAGTCCCGCAAACAACTTTCCGAGGAGCAACTGCAACAATTCGTCTCTTGCATGCTCCAATTTGGCTACAAAAAAGAAGAACTGCCAAATGTATTAAGCGACTATATTAAAGGAGTTTAAAACTATGACACTACTAGCACTTGAAAATGTAACAAAATCATATGGAGCAACCGCGGCACTTGACAATATCTCACTAGAGATCTCAGCCGGAAAGATTGTCGGGCTCCTTGGACCAAACGGATCCGGAAAAACAACCCTAATCAAACTGATCAATGGCCTCCTTCAACCAAATAAAGGACGTGTCCTCATTAACGGACAGGATCCAAGTCCTGCTACCAAGGCGATCGTCTCCTACCTGCCAGACACAACCTACCTCAATGAAGAGATGAAGGTTAAGGATGCTCTAACCTATTTTAAAACCTTCTATCAGGATTTCAATTTCGAAAGAGCCCAACACCTTTTAGCCGATCTCGGTATTGATGAAAACAGTCGCCTCAAGAAACTATCAAAAGGAAACAAGGAAAAGGTCCAACTCATCCTGGTTATGAGTCGTGAAGCCCGCCTCTACGTTCTGGACGAACCAATCGGAGGCGTGGATCCAGCTGCCCGTGATTATATCCTCAATACCATCATCAACAACTATTCCCCAACCTCTACGGTACTGATTTCAACCCACTTGATTTCAGATATTGAACCAATCTTGGATGAGATCATCTTCCTCAAAGACGGAAAAGTCGTCCGCCAAGGAAATGTTGATGATATTCGTTACGAGTCAGGTGAATCAATTGACCAGCTCTTCCGCCAGGAATTTAAAGCCTAAGCAAAGGAGATTATTATGTTTTGGAATCTAGTTCGTTATGAATTTAAAAATGTCAATAAATGGTATCTGGCACTCTACGGTGCGGTACTTGCAATTTCAGTTTTGATTGGAGCTTTTATTAACAGTCTTAGCCAGAGTTACAATCCTAACAATGCTGCTTATTTCATCTTCTTTTTAGTACTAGTCTTTGGAGGACTCAGCGTCACTCTTTGGATTGCAACAATCTTTTTAATCATCCGAAGATTTAAAGGCAGTGTTTATGACCGCCAAGGGTACTTGACCTTGACCTTGCCTGTCTCTGAGCACCAAATCATCACCGCAAAACTTTTAGGCGGTCTTGTCTGGTCCATCTTAAGCTATATTGTCTTTATCTTGAGTATATTGATCATCATCTTCTTAACACCAATAGAAAAAGACTTCACTGCCCTCTATAACTTCATCTCCCCTTACCTCAGCTACGGCTGGCTGTATGCCCTATCACTATTTGTCGGTTCAATCGCATGGATTTTATCCATTTACCTCTCCATCTCTATCGGACAACTCTTTAACGAGTATCGAACAGCTATGGGGATTCTAGCCTATATCGTTATTTCAATCGTTATTGGTTATATCACTTTCTTCTTAAGAGTTGACAATGACCTTAACATGATGATTAGTACAGAAATCTTGCGCGATCTCTTTTTATCAGCTATCTACTATCTCGGAACCTACTATATCTTGAAAAACAAGGTTAATTTGCAATAAAAAATGCCCAGCTAGAAAGCTGGGTTTTTCTTTAACTCAATATCAAACTGGCTACTATTGGACTAACAAATACGTAGAGAATACCGGTGACACCGATAGCCAAGCCACCCATGGCTCCTGCTACAGAACCATATCGAAAGGCCGTACCCGTTCCGACAGCATGACCTGTCCCTCCAAGGGAGAGTCCGACAGCCACTGGATCGTCAATCTTCAACCACTTCAAAAGGGTTGGTCCGATCACACTGGTCAAGATCCCAGTCGCTACTACGACGACCAAGGTCACAGTCGTCAAACCTTGCAATTTTTCTGTGATTCCCACTGCCATGGCAGTTGTCACTGACTTGGGAAAGAGAGAAATGGCTAGGAAAAAATCCATGCCAAAGATTTTCGCCACTATGGCAGTGAAGCTAGTGTTGACAACTACTGCTAGCAGACTACCAAAGAGAATACTCCGCGCATGGTGCTTCATCAAGTGAAAGCTCTTATAAAGCGGAATCCCTAGAGCCACTGTCGATGGGACTATCAAGTTGTTCAGATAAACCCCACCTTGGTAATAATCTTGATAAGAAATCCCCGTCGCCTTAAGGAAAATAATGATAAAAATAGCCGACAAAAGCAGGGGCGTTGTCAATGGATGGGGAAAACGTCTGTAAATCAGCATTCCCACTAGATAAGCTAGGATAGACAGAGCAATCCCAAACAAAGGATTGGATACAAATTCGCTCATTTGGCATCTCCTTTCTCATAATCTCCCTCAAATCGTCTCTTGATAAACTGAACCACTAGGGCAATGAGGATAATGTTGATGACCGCGGCAAAAAAGACAATCAAAACGATAGGCAATAGGTAAGGGGCAATCACATCAAACTTTTCCATGATTCCCACTGCTGGCGGCAAAAAGAGAATGGTCATATTGGCCAGCAAGAAATTTCCAACCATGTTGACATGTCTGGTCCTTAGCCACTTGAACTGTAAGGCTAGAAAGAGAATAATCAAACCGATAATACTGCCTGGGATGGGCAGATGAAAGAAACTAGAAATTCCCTCTCCGATAAGAGAAATCACAAAGAGAATCATTAATTGAACATATAATTTCATCCTAAACTCCACGAAATAGACTTCTTGCATACCAGTTTACTCTTTTTTCAGAAAATTTCAAGGAAATATCGCAATTCTTCTCTCTTGCAAGGATTAGTTAAAAGTAGTATAATCATTGCATGCGCAATCATCTTGTGTTGTAGAGACAGTCAGTAATGACTTTGTGATTTTACTTTGAAAAGAAAGGAGAAAGCAATGAGCTATTTGGAAAAGTGGTTTGATTTCAATCGTCGTCAGAAAGAAATTGAAGGTCTCTTGGAAGAGACCATTGCCCAGCAGAGTGACCAAAGTCTGACCTTGAAAGAGTTTTACCTGCTCTACTATCTGGACTTGGCCCAAGAAAAATCTCTACGCCAGATTGACCTGCCAGATAAACTTCATCTGAGCCCGAGCGCTGTTTCTCGGATGGTGGCTCGCTTGGAAGCCAAAAATTGCGGTCTACTTAGTCGCATGTGTTGTGATCAAGATAGACGTTCTAGCTTTATCTGCCTGACAAGTGATGGGCAAAAGACACTGGCCTCTCTAAAGAAGGCTGTCGAAGAAAGCTTGGAAACAGGTTTGGATTTCTTGATTTAAGATGATTTTAGAAAAAAGTTGCGTGCGCAATCATTTTTCTTGACATTCTCTTTTACAAGGAGTAAAATAAAGTCATCATTAAACAAAGGAGTTTTTAAAATGATTGAAATTACCTATCTAGATGCCAGCAAGAACGAAAGAACTATAACGTTCGAATCTTATGACGACTTTGATCGTTCACAACAAGCTTGCCTTATCGGCGTCGCAGACTACTACCCAGTCCAAAAATTAACTTACAACGGTCATGATTTGGACTATCATGGGACTTATGGAGATGTCTTCTTCTATCTCATGAAACAAGATTTAAGCCAATATAACTAAAAAAGGAGAAATACAATGGCAAAAGCAATTACAGATGCAACATTCGAACAAGAAACAAAAGACGGTTTGGTCTTAGTAGACTTCTGGGCAACTTGGTGTGGTCCATGTCGTATGCAAGGTCCAATCTTGGATAAATTGTCTGAAGAACTTTCAGAAGATGTCTTGAAAATCGTCAAAATGGACGTTGATGAAAATCCAAACACAGCTCGTGCCTTTGGAATCATGTCTATCCCAACCCTTCTCTTCAAAAAAGACGGCCAAGTGGTGAAACAAGTTGCTGGAGTACACACTGCAGAACAAATCAAAGCCATCGTTGCTGAATTGAGCTAATCAAATGAGAGACCAAGTACTTGATTTGGTCTCTTTTTTCTTGCCCTTTGCCATTTTTCAAAAAATATGCTAGACTGTAGGTAGAATATTACGATGTTTGGGACATGCCATCGCTAAAAAAAACCTCTAATTGGTATTTTTTAGCTCCCCTCAAGGGAGCTTTTTGCGTGCTCTGAACATTTCCCATTTTGGAAGGAGTACTATGAAACGTCAATCAGCCTTGGTCGTCTTTAGCGGCGGTCAAGATTCCACAACCTGCCTCTTTTGGGCTAAAGAACACTATGAAACAGTCGAAGCCGTCACCTTTGCCTACGGCCAACGCCATCATCTCGAAATTCAAGTTGCTAGAGAAATCGCTAAGGAACAAGGCATTCGTCATCACATCTTAGATATGTCTCTGCTGGGACAAATCACTGAAAATGCCCTGACCTCTGATCTGGAGATCGAGCAAAAAGAGGGAGAGATTCCCAATACCTTTGTTGACGGCCGCAACCACCTCTTTCTTTCCTTTGCGGCAGTTCTTGCCAAGCAACGAGGCATTAAAGATATCGTGACAGGTGTCTGCGAGACAGATTTCTCAGGCTACCCTGATTGTCGGGATGTCTTTGTCAAATCCCTCAATGTTACTCTCAACCTTGCCATGGATTACGACTTTGTTATCCAAACACCTCTCATGTGGCTAGACAAGGCTGAAACTTGGGAGTTAGCCGACCAACTTGGTGCCTTTGACTACGTTCGTGAGAAGACCTTGACCTGCTACAATGGGATTATCGGTAGTGGCTGCGGAGATTGCCCAGCCTGCCATCTACGTCAGCATGGACTAGATGTTTATCTTTCACAGAAAGGAGAGGGCTAATGTTTTTTGCACCCAAAGAAATCAAACAAGAAACTGGCGAGTCTCTGGTCTACAATCCTCACAGAACCTTGGTATCAAAAGAATTTACCTTTGATGCTGCCCACCACCTCTTTCACTATGAGGGAAAATGCAAGTCCCTGCACGGCCACACTTATCATTTACAAATCGCTGTCAGTGGATTTTTAGATGAACGGGGCATGACCTACGATTTCGGAGATATCAAAGCCATCTACAAGAACTACTTAGAGCCCCATTTGGATCATCGCTATCTCAATGAAACTCTGCCTTATATGAACACGACTGCTGAAAATATGGTTTACTGGATTTTCCAAACCATGAGTCAAGAGTTGCCTGACGAGCGCGGTCTCCGTTTGGAATATGTTCGTCTCTATGAAACTCCGACTGCATTTGCAGAGTTTAGACGGGAGTGGTTAGATGACTAGGGAACGTGTCCTCAAACTACCTGTTCTGGAAATTTTTGGGCCAACCTTTCAAGGCGAAGGCCGTGCTATCGGGCAGAAAACCATGTTTGTCCGAACTGCTGGTTGCGACTACCATTGCGACTGGTGCGACTCTGCCTTTACTTGGGATGGTTCTGAGAAGCCTACTCGCATGACAGCTGACGAGGTTATTGCTGCCTTGGATAAATTAGGAACCTACGACTATGTAACCCTATCTGGCGGAAATCCCGCAATCTTAGCAGCTAACATGGCTCAACTCGTCACCAAGCTCAAAGAACGTGGTGTCACTCTGGCAGTTGAGACTCAAGGTTCTCGCTGGCAAAATTGGTTAAAAGATATCGACCAAGTCACTCTGAGTCCTAAACCTCCTTCATCAAAGATGGAAGTCAACTTTGAGACCTTGGACTTTATCGTTTCCCAACTAGATCCAGACAAGGTCACCTTTAAAATCCCTGTATTTGACGATAACGATTTGGCCTTTGCCAAAGGGATTCAAGAGCGCTACCAACCAGATGTCCTCTTCTTATCAGCTGGAAATCCTGAGCCCAAGGCTACAGGTAATATTGTCCAAGACCAACTGGACCGTCTCAAAGAACTCTGGGAACGCGTCGCTACTGACGATAGCTGGGGCAATGTCCGCGTCCTTCCTCAACTCCATACTCTCCTCTACGACAACCAACGTGGTGTTTAAGATTAGAAAGAAAAAATCATGTCACAACAAGAAGAAATGAAAAACCTTAGCCTTCTCGGCAACAAAGAAACCAACTACATTTTTGACTATCAACCAGAAGTCCTCGAATCCTTTGACAATCGTCATGTGGAAAATGACTATTTTATCAAATTCAACTGTCCTGAATTTACCTCGCTTTGTCCTATTACGGCTCAGCCAGATTTTGCGACGATTTATATTTCCTACATTCCTGACAAGCTCTGTGTCGAGTCAAAATCCCTCAAACTCTACCTCTTTAGCTATCGAAATCATGGGGATTTTCACGAAAACTGTATCAACACCATAGGGAAAGACTTGGTCAACTTGCTAGACCCTCGCTATTTAGAGGTATGGGGAAAATTCACTCCGCGCGGTGGCATTTCAATCGACCCTTACTACAACTACGGTAGACCTGGAACTAAGTATGAAGGATTGGCAGAACAACGCCTCTTTCAACACGACCTTTATCCAGAGAAAATTGACAACCGTTAAACAGATACGAAAAAGCCCTGTTCCTCAAACTGAGGAGCAAGGCTTTTTGAATTTCAATTATTCTTCTGTTCCAAGAAAGTTTTTCGCAACAAGGGCTGCAAGAACGCCACCAACGATTGGCGCAAGGATGAAAATCCATACTTGTTGAAGGGCTGCGCCACCTACCAAAACAGCAGGTGCCAAGCTACGAGCTGGGTTAACTGAAAGTCCAGTAATGTTCAAGCCCACAAGGATCAAGGCTGTCAATGACAAACCAATCACCAAACCAGCGATTGCGCCATTGCCTTTGCTTGCTGATGTTACAGTCATGATAACTAGGACAAACAAGAAAGTTGCGATGACTTCAAACAAGAATCCACCAAAGACAGTGACACCTTTTGCCAAGGCATTTTCACCAAGACTAGCAGTTGACATGCCTGAGTTAGACAAGAGGAAGAATACTGCAGCTGACGCAAGGAAAGCTCCAACTACTTGTCCAAGGATGTAGTTTACAAGTTCTGAAGATGACAAACGTTTGTTTACAAACATAGCAATCGAAACGGCTGGGTTCAAATGAGCACCTGAAACAGTTCCGATTGAGAAAGCTGCAACCACGATTGCCAAACCAAAGGCAAAAGCAATTCCAAGGTGTCCAAGGCCATTAAGACCATTTCCAAAAACAACAGCTCCTGTTCCGATGAACACAAGCATAAATGTACCGATTAATTCAGCAACAAATTTTTTCATGATAAGTCTCCTTTTTTTCAAACTATGTATTAGTCTATCAAAAGAAGGAAAGGGTTTCAAGAAAATTGACTGGAAAGTTTTTGTAGAAAGCCCATTAGAATTCTAAAAAAGACTACTACAAGAGAAAATAATAAAACTCTTTTTCTGCTTATCCTTCAAGAATGTCAGAAGCTTTCAAATACTTGCTTAAAAGAATACATCCCTCAATCATACCTTTTCTAGTAATTCATGCAAAAGAATGAAGAGAATGGTATAATTGATACTATACAATAAATGTTCTTGGCAAAGGAGACTACCATGAGAAAAAAGTTTAGAGTTTATTTTCTAACCACTGCTACAATTTTAGCATTTGGCCTCGTCGGCTGTTCATCTAAACCATCAACCACTGCTACAAGCAATACAGAAGCTACTACAAATACAGAGACAAGAACCTACCATAAGAAAGATGTAACTGGTCCTGCTGCTTCATTTGACTGGAATGCCAAAGTTGAACCTACCAACTATGAGAGAACCTTTGTTGAAACAAACAGTGGCAGTCAATTTAATAAAACTTTAGATCGCACGAAAGAGGCGGCTGAGAATCTTGAAAAAAAGAAAAAGGAAATTTCGGATCCTAAGGTTCAAACAGCCCTCAAATTAGTGGATGCCGTCTTTGTCAATCAAGAAAATCTTGACCTAGTTGTGAAATCAGCGGGTGCTAGCAATCAAGAAGAGTTATTTGATAAGATTTGGAACGAATATTTAGTCCCTGAGTTAACTAAAATCCGTCCGAATTTTTCAAATGATACCGTCTTTGAATATAAAGGAGAAAAATATCCTCTCAAAATTTATGCACCTATGTTTTTCAAGGTCAACACCAATGCATTAGGAAAAGCAGGTGCCTATACTCTTGAGGACTATAAGGTAGAAGGCGACCTGGTTTATTTGAAATTTATGTCCCCAGCTGTAGATACTTACCAATACGAAGTCAAAGCATCCTATCACACAGACAATCTCGAATTCTTTCAAGGACTGGTGGAAGAACAACAAAAGGTTCTTGAAACAGACTATGGCAAAGCTCTAAATATTCGATTTGTTTATCAATTAGCGGCGCTTGATTTTAAAGCGAACAACTACGTAGACTTAGAGGGAATGGATTATCTTGATCGTAACACCCATTACCTTGCCATAAAAGTGGATAATAATGGTGAAGCTAGCCTTGATAATGAAAATCTCGCCAACCTTTTACAAATTAGCATGAAGGCTTCAAATGAAGCCAATAAAGGAAAATTTGAATAAATCTTCAATGCATGAAAAAATCACCTCAAACAGGTGATTTTTGTGTATTCATCTTATCGATAAACCGTCTTAAATCCGACACTGGATACCCTTACTCTCCCAACTCTGCACTGTAGGCGATAATCTGGTCAACCGTGTCTGACAAGAACTGGATGGTATCACGGAGTGGTTTGTCCGTTGAGATATCGGCTCCGATAATCATGGCTGACTCAAGCGGTGTCTTGCTACCGCCAGATTTAAGGAGATTGAGCCAGTCTTCAGCTCCAGTTTCTGAATGTTTCAGATGAAGGTAACCCGCAGTCGAGATGACAAGTCCGGCTGAGTAGGTGTAGCTATACAAGCCCATGTAGTAGTGGGCCTGGCGCATCCAAGTCAAAGAAGCATCGTCGTCAATTTCAATAGCATCTCCCCAGAAATCCGTCAAGACTTCCTTCATAATGCTGTTAAGTTTGCTTGCTCCGAAGGTTTCTCCTTCTTCAATCAATGTATAAACCTTACGCTGGAAGGCTGCTTCCAAGAGGTGGGTGATGAAATTATGGAAGTAGGTATCTGTTAAGCGGTGGGCAAGGGCAAAGCGTTTTTGACGTGGGTCATCAGACTGGTGCTCCAAGTAATCACTGAGAAGCAATTCATTGAAGGTTGATGGCGCTTCGACATAGTAGGTTGACATGTGGGCATTGAAGTAGCTTTGGTGATTGTCTGAAAAGATAAATTGACCAGAATGTCCGATTTCATGAATCAAGGTATAGACATCACTCAAACGACCAGTCCAGCTCATGAGGACATAAGGGTGCACGCGATACGGATCCGCCGCATAACCACCAGAATCCTTGCCACTATTAGCAGCGAAGTCTACCCAGCGCTCTTCTTGATAGCGAGCAACTTCCTGACAATATTCTTGCCCCAAAGGTTCTACTGACTTCATGACCAAATCATAGGCGTCGTCAATAGTCACTTCAGGATTAAGAGCACTATCCAAGTCCAATTTCCAGTCTGCAAAGGTCATCTTTTCAAGACCATTGATCTTGGCAACATGCTTGAGGTACCTCTGAGCAACTGGCGCAAATTCTTGCATGATGAGGTCAATCTGGCGGTCAAACATGGCACGGTCAACTTCTTGCTCAGCCAGAAGATAGTCAAAAACTGAGTCATAGCCCTTCATATCTGCCAACAATTTCTCAGACTTGACTTGGGCTAAATAGGCTGCCGCAGCCGTATTTTGGTGCTTACGGAGTCCCTCTGAAAAAGAACGGAAAGATTTCTCACGAACCTCAGCGTCCTCGTGGTTTTGGTAGAAATTTTCATAGGTAACAAAGCTATTTTTGTAGGTCTTGCCATGGGCTTCAAAGTCAGCCATTTCAAAGTCCCCAGCTCGCATTTTGGTGTATATGTCCTGTGGACTGTAGAAGATTTCACCGAGATTGGTCAAAGCTTTCTCCACATCAGCCCCTAGATAGTGGGCTTTTTTGATTTTAGCCTGACGAATGGCTGCCGTCAAGTGAGGTAATTCACCCAAACGGTCCAAGACTTCCTCATCAGCTTCCACCAAGGCATCGTCAAAAAAGGTCAAGGCTACACTGGCATCTGTTTCAAATTCCATCCCAGCTTGGGCAATATTAGCAAAATCTTCATTGCTATAGTCTGTCGTCTGAGGCATAAAGGCGTAATTACCGATATGGCTCATCTGGATATAAATTTGCTCCAATTCCGCAAAGGCCTTCTCGAAATCCTCAAAAGTGTGAAGATTGCCCTTGTAGTCACGGCTAAATTGGTTGATGTCTTCGCGCGTTTTCTCGATTGCACGCAAGAAATCCTCACGGTCTTGGTATAGGGCTGTTAAGTCCCAAAGTTCCTTTTCTGGAAATTCTGAACGGTGTTTTTGTTCCATTTTCTTCCTCTTATTTCTCTAATTCTACTAAAACACTAAGGGCTGATAAGGCATAAAGCGGTGCTGTTTCCGCTCGCAAAATGCGAGGACCAAGACCTGCCAAGACTGCTCCTTTAGCTTCAAAACTTTCAATTTCTGCAGGTGAAAGACCGCCTTCTGGGCCAAAGATAAAGAGCAATTTGGCTCCTTTTTCAAGACCAGTGACTGCTTGTAAGAGCGCAGTAGCTTCTCCTTCTTTTGCTGATTCTTCATAGGCTACTATGATAGAGTCAAACTGATCCAGCTGGGCTAGAAAATCTGCTTTTTTCTCGAAAAGCTGAATACTTGGGACGATATTACGCTTGCTTTGTTCTGCTGCTCCAAGGGCAATTTTTTCTAGTTTTTCAATCTTTTTACCCAATTTCTTGCCATCCCACTTGGCAACCGACCAATCGGCAGGAAAGCCCCAGATTTGGCTAGCTCCTAGTTCCGTCACTTTTTGAGTGATAAACTCCAGCTTGTCTCCCTTGGGAAAGCCTGATGCGATGGTGACTTGAACGGGCAGTTCCACATTGTCAGTTAATTCTTGGACCAATTCAAACTGACATGCTTCCACATCCAGCACGCGCGCCAAGCGCTTGATGCCATCATCAAAGACTAAGGTCACCTCATCCTCTTCTTTCAGCCGCATGACCTGAAACATATGCTTGATGGTTTCCTTGTCCTCGATAGTTACAGGAGAGATTGCACTGCCTTTGACAAAATACTGCTGCATGCTAGCCTCCAATCACACCAGAAATATCCTTGGTCTTCTTAAAGACACAGGCATTCCATTCCCCTTGAATCATGTGGGTTTCAAGGAAAAATCCAGCTGACTCAGCTGACTCGCGCACCATGTCCCACTTGTCCTTGATAATCCCACTCATGATCAGGTAGCCTTCGTTCTTGACCAAACGATAAGCATCATCTGTCAGATGAATGAGAATATCCGCCAAGATATTGGCCACAATGACATCTGCTTCAATCTCCACACCCTTGAGCAAATCTCCAGTAGCAACATGGATGTTTTCCATGCCAGGGTTGAGCTCGATATTTTCCTGAGCGACACGAACCGCCACATCATCCAGGTCATAGGCGAAGATTTCCTTGGCACCCAGAAGCGAGCTGGCAATAGAAAGAACACCTGAACCAGTTCCTACATCAAGCACAGTTTCGCCGCCACGAAGAACCTGCTCCAAGGCGAAAAGGCTCATCTTGGTCGTTGGATGCGTTCCAGTCCCAAAAGCCATGCCTGGATCCAGCTTGATAATCTTTTCTCCAGCAGCCGCCTCGTAGTCCGTCCAGGACGGCACAATGGTCAAGTTGTGAGTGATGCGAGCTGGCTCATAGTATTTCTTCCAGTTGTCTGCCCAGTCTTCCTCAGCCAAGGCAGTCGTGCCCATCTTGACCTCTCCTAGATCCATAAAATCAGTTAATTCTGCCAGGCGAGCCTGCAAATCTGCCTCAACCACTGCTACATCAACCGTATCAGGATAGTAGGCGGTCACTACGATTTCTTCATGTTGCTCGACCTCTGGGAAAATCTCACCAAAACGGTCGACATTCCCCACATAGTCCATGCTGTCTTCAATCGCAACACCTTGCGCCCCCAGCTCAATCAAGAGATTGGAGACCAGCTCCTCTCCCTCACGCTTCACTGTAACTTTTAACTCTTGCCATGTTTCCATTTTGAATCTTCCTTATTTTTCTTGAATTCCTCAATCACATCTGTGTAGTGTTCTTTCATTGCGCTATGAATCTGCTGTTTAAAAATACCAAACGTAAGATAATAAACAAATAGAACAATTCCTTCAAACAGTATCAGAAACAAAAAATATTCTGAAAATGAAAGTGTTTGATTATTCTCACCTTGTAAAGACAGAACATACAGCAGCCCCCAGATAACAGCCATAGAAATCCCAGCTACTTTCATACCACTCTCTCTCTGCTTCTTTAACTTTAAATATTCCAAATAGATGAATGTAGCTTCTTCTCTAGAATATTGTCCTGTTTTTAGTTTGCGTTTAACTTCCTTGTTTAACGTCGTTGTTGCAATTGCAAAAATCATTTTACTTCCTCCATATAATCCTTCACTCTATCCTGCAACTGGGGCACAACCTTATCTGAGCCAAGAAACTCCTCAACGCTCATCAGTCTATATCCCTGCCCTTCATCACCAAAGACAATCTTGTCAAACTGTTCCTTAGTCAACTTTCCCACTAGAAAAACGGATTTCTTCCCCTCAAAAAGCATACTTGGGTACACCTTGCTCCAAAGCAGACAATCCTCAGTCAGCTTAATTCCCAGTTCTTCATAAACTTCACGCGCCGCGCACTCAAAAGGACTTTCATCACCCTCTCGTCCGCCACCTGGCAATTCCCACATATTGGGCCAAGGGATAGTCGTTTTATCATCGCGTAGTATGGTTAAAATCCTATCACCACAAAATAAGGCAATTTTGCAACCTGTAAAATCAGAAATTTCTATTTCCATATCAGACTCCTTCGGATAATTCTTTCTCCAACTCTGCTAACCAGTTTTCATAATAACGTTTCTCATCCCGCACCAAACGGCTAGTCACCATGTTTTTTCTAGCAATTTTTATAGCCTTGTCAGTCTGATCCCTATCTTTCTTTACCAGAAATTGATACCATGCTTGCATTATCTGCGTATCTGCCATTTTTAGAGATAAGAAGGACTTGACTCCTCGATTGCTTGCATATTCCTCTGCTTTCTCATGATCCCTTTCAAGCAAGGCAATTTGAAGAAGGTATAATTGGGAAAGAGTTTGAGACATCGGATTGTCTGTTTTATCTAATAAAAACTGAAAGTGTTTCTTGGCAGTCTCTATCTGACCATCGAATATGAAAACTAGTCCCTGGAAAATCTGAATGCTTTCTGCAAAACTCCCTCTCACATCCTCAGCAATAGGCATGATAAAGTCTTTCAAATCATATTCTTGAGGAGCTAGCAAGGTCTGAGCAGAATGCCTCAACACCGAGTAGGCGTATTTCGTATTTCCAGGATGTTGTAGCAATTCCCAGATTTTCGCTCCATCGGTAATCCCAACTGGCTTAGCATTGATGAGAAGAAAAGATAGATTTAGACAAATCCAAGTAGCTGCAAAATACCAGTTAGCTGTCAAAATTCCATACAATAGCGCCAATAAAATCAAGCCAAGATGAACCATCAAGCCTCCTGAAAGCATCAGGATGATTCTTTGATCGCTTTCATCTTCTTTTAATCCAATATACTGAGCGCCAACATTTTTCAGAACAGCTGTTCGACTAAGATGAAACTTGCCTGACTTTTTGGTCAAAAGAAAATTTCCTAATCCAAAAGCCACCAGGCGATAGCCTGTCAGGTAACCGCAAAATGCATGACCTAGCTCATGAAGGATAAATATCAGATAAATGCTGAGAAAAGTAAATAGATAGCCTGGAACAAAGACTAACGAGAAACCTAGCTCTTTAAAGGCAATCGTCCCAAAAACAAATCCCAGCATCAAAAAAACAAAGGACATACCAGAAATAAAAGACAAGCCTATTTTCTTCATATACTTTCTCCCCTAGTCTCTAATATCTCGGATAAGGATAAAATTCTCCTTCTTCCAAGCCGACTTTTCCTTCTTCAAAGACTTCTTGGTTCCATTCCATGACAAATTCTTCTGCTTCTGGGTCTTCCAAAAAGTCCATGAGGGCATCCAGCCCAACCTCGGCAGTATCTTTCAGGAAAAGGGCAAAATAAGCTAAAAACTCGCGAGAAAATCCTTTTTTAGGCAGATAAGGAATGACAGCCAAATAATCTTCTGCATTAACTGTTGACTTAGCAGGATTGTAAAAAAGCACTGCTTCTTCAAAGAGAATATCATCCGAAGAAACCTCTCCGTCTTCATCCACCATCTCCACACCTGTAGCGTTTTGCGCTTCCAAGAGAAAACTCACTTCAACCGCGTGGTTGCGCTTGTCCCAGCTAATCTCATAGTCAAAAGGAAAGTTCTTGTCCAATTCTTCCTCTAAAACATCTAAAAATCCGTATGTTGCCATTTTGTCCTCTTTCTATGCGACTCTTTAATCGCCCCGATTGCTCGGAAATATGCTAAAATAGATACTACCATCTTACCACATATACATCAGAAAATCCATGTTAGAAAGGACTGCTATGCCAGACAATCTCGCACTTCGCATGCGCCCAAAAACCATCGACCAGGTCATCGGTCAGAAGCATCTAGTCGGATCAGGAAAAATCATCCGCCGCATGGTGGAGGCCAACCGCCTGTCCTCCATGATTCTCTACGGACCTCCGGGTATCGGAAAGACCAGTATCGCCTCTGCCATCGCTGGAACGACCAAGTATGCCTTTCGGACCTTCAATGCGACTGTTGATAGTAAAAAGCGACTGCAAGAAATCGCTGAAGAGGCTAAATTCTCAGGTGGCCTTGTACTGCTACTAGACGAGATTCATCGTCTTGACAAGACTAAGCAAGACTTTCTTCTACCACTCTTAGAAAGTGGTCTGGTCATCATGATTGGTGCTACGACTGAAAATCCCTTCTTTTCTGTCACTCCTGCCATCCGTAGCCGTGTTCAAATTTTTGAGTTGGAACCTCTGTCTAACCAAGACGTCAAAGAGGCTCTTCAGATAGCTCTAACTGACCCTGAGCGTGGTTTTGATTTTCCAGTTGAGCTAGATGAGGATGCGCTGGATTTCATCGCAACTTCTACAAACGGAGATCTTCGCTCTGCCTTCAACTCACTTGACTTGGCTGTTCTTTCTACTCCCGAAAATGACAAGGGCATCCGTCATATCACTCTTGATATCATGGAAAACAGCCTGCAGAGGAGTTACATTACCATGGATAAGGATGGGGACGGTCACTACGATGTCCTTTCAGCACTGCAAAAGTCCATCCGTGGCTCGGATGTCGATGCCAGTCTCCACTATGCTGCCCGCTTGATTGAGGCTGGGGATCTTCCTAGTCTCGCTCGTCGCTTGACCGTTATCGCTTATGAAGATATCGGTTTGGCCAATCCTGAAGCTCAGATCCATACTGTAACTGCTCTAGATGCTGCTCAAAAGATTGGCTTCCCAGAAGCTCGCATTCTCATTGCCAATGTCGTGATTGATTTGGCCCTCTCTCCAAAATCCAACTCAGCCTATGTGGCCATGGACAAGGCCCTTGCTGATCTCAAAACATCAGGGCATTTGCCTATCCCTCGACACCTGCGCGATGGCCACTACAGTGGAAGCAAGGAACTAGGGAATGCGCAAAACTATCTCTATCCGCACAACTATCCTGGACACTGGGTCAAACAAGATTACTTGCCAGAAAAAATTCGAGATCATCACTACTTCTCTCCAGAAGATACTGGCAAGTACGAACGGGCCTTGGCGCAACGCAAGGAAACCATTGATAAATTACGGGACTTGTGAAATCCTTTTCAAAAAAATAAATTTTCCTCTTGATTTTTTTTGAAAAAGTGGTATCATATAAACATAGAAACGCTGTGGTGTACGACTTCACACTTAAGTGTTGACCGACTATTTTTTGTATTATTAGGGAAACAAAAGTCTTCTAACAGCATGTAGGCCGTCTCACACGGAAACAGCTTCAGTTAGAGCGAGTTGCCCACCTGCTTAATTGCGCGGGTTCAATACAAACCGTGAAGTTTCGGCACCAATACAGCTTTTTTCTTTGCCTCCTTAGCTCAGCTGGCAGAGCAGCGGACTCTTAATCCGTGGGTCACAGGTTCGATCCCTGTAGGGGGCATCTAAATACAACAGGAAAAGCCTTGATAACCAAGGCTTTTTTGCTTATCTATAACTGATTTGCCTCATCATTTGCCCCACTTTTAAATCTATCTTTTCTTTTTGAACCAAATTACATCTTAACAAATAGTGTAAAGCCAGTTACTTTTGCTTTGATGCCATACAATATTTTCATGTAGAGAAGACAAATTTTATCTTCTCTTTTTATTTTCAAAATAATAAAAACTGATTTTCTTTTCATAAATCAGACTGAAACTTCCAAATTTTCCATTTTGTTTATTGACATTTCCTCTAAAAAGGTGTATAATATTATTATTATCAAACTATACTATACTATATAGGGGGTATTGAAATGAAATTTTCTAATCGTTTACTGCTATTCCTTGCAGGAGTTGTTTTTGTCCTTTTAGGACTTTTCCTATTTACAAACCCAGTAGCTAATCTTGTTGCTTACAGCTGGTGGATTGCATTTGGTTTACTGGTTTCTTCTATAGCAGCTATTTTAGGCTATTTCTCTGTACCAAAAGAGCTTCGCTCACCAGCTCATCTTTTCCAAGGGATTGTTAATCTTCTCTTAGCTCTTTACCTCGTTGCCTATGGCTTTGTGACGCTGCCAGTTGTCATTCCAACTATTTTAGGAATTTGGTTAATTGTAGAAGCCATTATAGCTTTCTTTAAAGGCAATCGTCTGGGATTGATTTTCCCTATTATTGGCAACCATATCATGTGGATAGCGTTGCTTGCATTTTTACTAGGTCTAGTGATTTTGTTCAATCCAGTAGCTACAAGTGTCTTTGTCGTTTATGTCGTTGCCTTTGCATTTTTAATTGTTGGTTTCACCTATATCCTTGATGCCTTTCGTAAATAATCTAGCTGTCATTTTGGGCATATTAAAATAGCTGGGAAGTTACATTCTCAGCTTTTTCTGTTGCCTCCTTAGCTCAGTTGGTAGAGCAGTAGACTCTTAAGCTATGGGGCGCAGGTTCGAGCCCTGCAGGGGGCACATCTAAATCAACAGAAATAAGCCTTGAAACCAAGGCTTTTTTTAACGTCTAATAGCTTTTTGTAGAAAAGTATTTAAAAATAAAAGAGAAGAGAATCTCTCACTCTCTTCTCAGTATATCTTATTAAATTTAGTTTTTCTTAATCTACCTGATTTTCCTTTGCAACGACAAATTCTTTAACCAGTCGATAGATAACAGCAAATACGGGGGTAAAGAATATCATTCCAAGTAGTCCGAAAAGATTCCCTCCGATACTAGCAGCCGCAAGCGTGAAAAGGGCTGGTAAGCCAATAGATTGACCTACAACTCTAGGATAAATAAGGTTTCCTTCAATCAGCTGTATAACTTGATATAGAAGAAGAGAAAGTAAGGCTTGAGTAGGACTCACTGTGAAGATAAAAATCGCTCCCACAACACAAGCAATCATAGGCCCTACATAAGGAATGAACGATAGCACTCCTGCAAAGATACCTGTCATTACTCCATAGGGTATCCCAAACACGCTGTAACCAACCGCTATCATAACTCCTATGATAACTGCTTCAATCAGCTGACTCATCAAAAATTGGTCATAAGTCTCTAGTGCTACTTGTCCAATGTAAGTCAACTTTATCACCACCTTCTCTGGAAGAAAAACTTTTAGAAGTCGACTCGTCATCGCTGCCAAATGTTCCTTACTGGATAAAAATAAAAAGGTGAAGACTATAATCAAAAAGGCATTCATCAAACTTGAAAAAATATTGCCGATATTACTAGTCAGACCTGATAAAAAACCTATCAAAGCTTGGCTAATAGAATTAGATTGTCCCTGTATGCCTGATACGATAGTTGACAACATGTCTTTGGTTACAAATTCCGAGCTGCCTAGCAATTTCCCAAGTTGAGTAAGGACTGTTGAAAGGACTGTTCCCAGCTGACTAATAGTCTGGGCTAGGGTTGGCAGCACCAAAACCAAAAGAGCAATCACGATTAAGATAAGAGCTAGGAAAACAAGTACCATGGCAATCGGACGACGCAACTCTGCCTTTACCTTCAATTTAACTAAGTACTGTTCAATTTTTTTCATAGGAACATTAAGCACAAAAGCAATAACAGCACCATAAATCAAGGTTGATATTACATCAAAGAGAGAGATTGCTCCTGATATAAAGCTCGATGCATTCAGAATTACAAGAGCAACCAGCCCTATAAAAAGTATTAACGGGGTGTATTTTTTTACTAAGTTCATAAATTCTCCTTAATAAACATGTTTAGATACGACTATACTATTTGGTTTTTCAAACTCTCGATTAAGGTAGGCTTGGTAAGTTCCTGGAGCGATAAATCCTTTGGGTGAGAGGATATCGGTGCCAGCCTGACCGACTATGGTATCAGCCAAGAGCACACAGTTTGTAGATAAGACAAAGTAGGATTTAAACTTAGATTTGATAAATTTATAAAGTTCCCCATCTGTCTCATGTCTGATTTTATAAGCGTAGGTGTAGTCTTCCTTACCATCACCTGTCATGATTTTATCTGCACTTGGCTCCCATGGAATCGTCAGTTGTTTCAATTCAGCCAACTTTTTCTGAACTGCTTTTTCCATTTCAGGCGTCAAATCTATCCCATAACCAAAAAGCGTTTTTTGACTCTCACGTTTACATAGATCAATGTACTTATCGCGGTCACAGAAATATAAGACACCATCTCCTACCATACCAAATAAGGTCTCAGATGACGGATCATAGTTGCCATAAGAAATAACACGGCCCTGATAGCAGATATCCACATGACCAATAGCTGAAAACAGGGAGGTCTCAGCTGTATGAACAAAAATTTCTAGCTCTGCTGTCTTACCAGACTTCACTATTCCAAGATGGATATCTTCTTCCTCATCAGCATTTTCCAGCATAAATTTGTTAACTTTTGCTAAAGTTCTTGCAGGGATGAGAGCGGCTAGGACAATAGGTAAGCTAATTCTAATACGACGTTTGAGATGGTTTTTCCCAATTTCCCCTTCAAATAAGAAACCGTCACGGATATTGGACAGACCATAAAGGAAAAAATAAGCCCCTAAAACAAAGAGTTGAAAGACAGAATTTCCCGTAGAGGACAAAAGACTAGCTCCACCAAGAAAAACTAGTAGAATACCATCTAGTAAGAGACGAAAACGAGGTCGAATATTATTTTTACGGTAGAGAACATAGGTGACAAGATTAATCGTGGCCCCAAAAATCTGATAAACTCCAATCACAAGAGCCAGAACATAAATCGGTATATCAGTCGCAAGATTAGAACCTAGCAAATATCCCAGCACTAACAATTTAACCAGTGCAACTCCCAAGGTATCCGTTGACTGGCTTTTTTTGAAAACTCTTAATAGCAAATCTACGACCGTTGCTATCCAAGCTAAAAACAGAACCAGGCGAATAACTGTTACTGGCAACCAAGTCCCCGTGACCATCAAGATGAGACCTAGCAGAACAAACAAGAACCCCTGAGCAAGTAATTTCTTACCTGTCAGACCTAAAGATAGAATTTTCGCCATATAAAAACCTTTCAACAATAAAAATTAAACACTACGATTAAACTGACTAGTAAATAGCCAACACTACAAACAGCCTGTGCCAGCAACATATGGTGACTAGAAATGACTGTAGTAATGTCACCATCTTGTCTTATGCACTTCTAAAATTTGTTATATTGATTAGAAACCAGAGCTTATAAAAACTAGCTAAACTCGAGAGATAGACACAATTGCGACGAAAAAATGTATAACCAATTCAACTTGTTAAGGTAAGAAAGCATTATTTCCAATCTATTAATTATTCATCTATTGCCTATTATGACACAATATTCCCTATAGTTCAACTTTTTACTTGTTTTTATATTACACGGACTAAAAAGTTTTCAACAGTTGATTGCATTTGTTTTAATAAGTTTTAACCTTTCTTGGTTAGATAAAAAAAGAACCATACAGTTTAGAATCTGTATGGTTTTTGCCCCACTTTTGTCCCATTTTTAAATCATGACATTGAAAATACCTAAAATCACTTATATTTCAATATTTTTAATTGCTCTCAATATGAAAGTCCTTTCCAAATCCCTGTAGGGGGCATCTAAATCAACAGGAAAAAGCCTTGATTTACAAGGCTTTTTTGCTTGTCTATAACTGATTTGCCCCACTTTTGTCCCATTTTTAAATCATGACATTGAAAATACCTAAAATCACTTATATTTCAATATTTTTAATTGCTCTCAATATGAAAGTCCTTTCCAAATCCCTGTAGGGGGCATCTAAATACAACAGGAAAAAGCCTTGATTTACAAGGCTTTTTTGTGTATCTGTTCTACTTTTGGTCAACTAATGGATATCAACGGTATAATTTTATGAACACCCTTCTGAACTGCACCCCAAAAGTTAGACAGAAAAAACCTAACTTTTGTGGCGCAGTTCATTCGCGCCACATGAAATTATTTAAGCATATCCTTCTCTTTCATTATCATTTTCTGTTATAATAAATTGTACTTCTAAAATAGAAAGGTCTTAAGATGACAACTCTTATTAAACATAAACGTGTAGAATTTTCAGAACTTTTTTATGACTTAGTTTTTGTTTTTGCAATTTCAAAAGTAACTACTTTAATTGAGCATCTTCATAACGGTATTTTGACTTGGAATTCTTTCCTTGATTTTTTCATGGCTGTTTTGGTTCTCACTGATTCATGGATGATTCAAACCGTTTATACCAATCGCTATGGAAAGAACTCTTTATTTAACATGGTAATCATGTTTATCAAAATGGGACTTTTACTCTTTATAGCCAATATGATGGGACCTGATTGGCAACAATATTTTCATTATCTTTGTTGGGCTGTTGGTACATTAACCTTTACCTTATTTTTACAATATTTGGTTGAATTTTTTAGAAAATCAACCGATAATGTTGAACGGGAAAGTATCAAAGGTTTTCTATGGATAACAGGTCTAGGAAGTTTAGGAGTCTATCTAGCAGCTCTTCTTCCTATTTACGTTGGAGTCTCTGTCTTATTTGCTAGTATTCTGCTAACATTTATTATGCCAATTATCTTGCTTAGTAAAGATAAGCATTACCAGGTAAATCTCCCCCATTTAATCGAGCGCATCTCCCTTCTTGTCATTATTACGTTTGGAGAGATGATTATGGAGCTAGCTAACTTCTTTACAATCGAGAATTTCTCGATTTATTCGGTTCTTTATTTCATTATTATGCTTTCTCTGTTCTTGTTTTATTTTGGTCAATTCGACCATGCTATTGATGAAAAATCTAATCAAAAGGGGCTATTTCTAATTTACAGTCACTATCCTATTTTCATTGGGCTTATGATGATGACTGTATCGATGAGTTTTCTTCTGAATCCTGAAGCTAATCGTCTCTTTGCAACCAGCTTCTCTTATATCGGATTTGGCCTCTTTCAAGCTGCTGTCCTAGTAAATGGGCCCTATAACAAACACTATCTTCGCTATTCGAAAAGTTACTACTGTGTCCAAGCGACACTCTATCTGGCTGCCTTGATTCTCTCTTTAATCTTTGCTTCTAATCCTATAATAGTAGTGAGTATAACAACCATTTTAGCTCTAGCTATAGCCATTCATTTTATTTATTTTTATATGACACAGAATAAAAAATATTCCAAATCTAACTGGGGGTTCTTTTAATGAGTTTATAACATAAAAAAGCTTTGGGAACCAAGGCTTTTTGTTGTTCTGAACTAAAAAATGACAGGATTGTTAGGATATTCTGAGTTTAGTATAGATAAAATTCTTTCCTTATAAAACAAAAAACGCTATCTAGCGTTTTTTGTTATTCTTAGTTACTCATCCAATCGAATAAACATCATTGCGTTAAGCAAAGAGATGAGAGCGACTGTATTGACATTATTGGAATAGATCAGTCTCTTATTTTCAATAGGAGGAATAATAAAATTAGAAATAATGATGTCGTATGGTGATTCTTTTAGAGACTCAAGTGATAACTCTAATTCACTCCAAACTTCCAGTTCAAAATTGTTACTACAATAGTAAGAAAGTGTCTCAGCTACTGATTTTGCATGATACTGATCAAAATTACTCATGACCAAAACCTTTAATTTCGGTTGATTTTGTAAAAGGTTTAACACTAAGTGTTTGCTATGAGTGATAAAAGTATAAGACAAATGATTGACCTTCATTGAATTACGATCCATATCCAAAGTCTTTAGATAATGTTCAATCCCTTCCTTCACCTCTGAAACAAAGCGAGGGAAAATATTTTGAAAGTTCTTGATTGTATTGCCTTTTTGATCAAATAAGATAAACTCTGTCGATAATTCCTGGCGATGCAGATGTGCTGTATTGTGCAGATGCCAAATCAGATTGTCCTTATTGTCTACTTGAAGATTATACTCTCTTGATACCTGATCTACTAGATCTCCCAATAACTGATACGATTTTTTTACATAGCTGTCTGTTTTTGCATGGTTCAGAAATACTTCTTCATCTATGAAAAACATTTTTTGAAAATAGGATACAAACAGTTGACTTATCACTTCTTTATTCAGAGAAATCTGATATTCAGAATCAAAGCTGGCTACAATGTCTTCAATTTCTTCTGCCTGCATAAACGATTCCAACAATTGATTGTTAAAAGAGTCTCTCTCAACTTCCATGAAATGACCAAACTTTATGCGATATAAATTTGTAACCAGAAGTAATTTTAACATTCTATGAGTTGATAAATTCATCGGGAAAGAAGTTGCTTTATAGACTAATTCCAATAATTGAGACAAGGTTTCTTGAGAAAAATCTTCAAATGGCCATTCAAGGAAATAGTATTTCTCTGAAAAATATTGGGCAAAAAAGTAACGGATATCGATTTCATTTCCAGTGATTCGAACTGGATTAAGGTTAATTTCAAAACGATATTGCTTCTTAATAATTTTATTAATATGACTGATGATACGGTAAAGAGAGGAAGAACTGATATAAAACTCTTTGCAAATATTCTCTTTATCACATCCTTCATTGAAGAAGACAAATTCTAATATTGAAAAGTGAGTTGAATGCTTAAAAAAATGATGATAGATCATTTCAATATCACTATCGTCAGTATTTATGATACGGATACCATTTGTCGAGGAATGAAATAGCAAGTCAGGAAAAGAAGATCTGACATGGGATAAGTCATCTTTTACAGAACGTTCTGCACAGTGCAATAATTCTGCTAGTTCTGAAATATGAAACCAGCGTTTGTTTTCAAATAGTAATTCTAATAATTCTAATTGTCTGTGACTTTTTTTCGATAATAAATCTCTCATGAATAGCTTTTCTCTCTTTATAATAAACTAAACGATTGCCTATCAATCTTCATGCAATTATACCATATAGAGTGCATTTATCCTCTTACAACGACTTTTGCTTGTCATCAAAAGACTAGTCTAATCCCTTAGAAACCCAGTAGCATCAAGATTTTCTTATTTATTTGTACCTGTGGTGTGTTTTTATAATACGTAATTTAAGACAAATTATTACCCTTCCATATTTAAATATTATATAATTAATTAAATCAAAGAAATTGATTTTCTGAAATTGATTTTCTGAAATTGATTCTTTGATTTAGAAATAGAAAAGGAGGATACACTATGTTGTGGTCCATTATTGTAGGAGGTCTTATTGGTCTCGCCGCTGGTGCAATCACTAAAAAAGGTGGTTCAATGGGATTGATTGCAAATATCTTTGCAGGTCTTATCGGTTCGTCTGTAGGGCAATCACTTCTAGGAAGCTGGGGACCTTCATTGGCTGGAATGGCTATTATTCCGTCAATCGTAGGTGCAGTGATTGTTGTTGCAGTCGTTTCATTTCTATTTGGTAAAAAATAAGCATTACCTAATAGAACATTAAAAGTGATAAGCCATAATTTTGAATACTTTAGACGGGTAAAATTATGGTTTAAAGCTTTTCATTTGAAAGGATTTAATATGTCAAAATCAAAGAAAATATTGTTACTTATTTTCTGTATTTTAATCTTGGCTATTTTCCTTCCTATTCTCATAGATTATCATCAGGTCAGTGATTTAGATATCCACTTATTCAGTTGGAGAGAACTCTACGCTGAATTTCTGATTGCTAGATATGTCTTTTGGGGGACACTTGTCCTATCTGTTTTAGTGTTAATTTCAATGTTAGTAATACTCTTCTATCCTAAACAGTATTTAGAGATTCAATTAGAGACTCAAGAAGATACATTAAAACTAAAAAATTCAGCTATCGAAGGCTTTGTTCGATGTTTGGTCATTGATCATCAGTTGATCAAAGAACCAACAGTCCATGTAAATAGCCGCAAAAATAAATGTTTCGTTTATGTTGAGGGCAAAATTCTTCCTTCGGACAACATCTCAAATCGATGTCTTGTCATCCAGAATGAAATAACTCATGGATTAAAGCAGTTCTTTGGTATTGAACGTGAGGTAAAACTTGAAGTTAAAGTGAAAGAATTTGAACCTCCAAAAACGACCAAAAAGACTGTTAGTCGTGTAAAGTAAGGAAGTAAAAAATGGAATGGTTTAAAAAATATCAGTATCCAATTATTGCAGGTCTAGTAGGTGTCATTCTCGCTTGCTTTATCTTATCCTTTGGCTTTTTCAAAACACTATTTGTACTAATTTGTGGAGCCCTAGGAGCATTTGCTGGATACTATGTTAAGGAAAAATATTTAAATAAATAAAGGAGTCTCGTATGTCAAACGTAGATAAAAATGTAGAAAAAAAAGATGTTGCTGTTGTTTCTCAAGATGTTAAAGGGGAACTCACTTATGAAGACAAAGTAATCCAAAAAATCATTGGTCTTTCACTTGAAAAAGTACCTGGACTTTTGGATGTGGATGGAGGATTCTTCTCTAATCTAACAGAAAAAATTATCAATACAGATAATGTCACTCATGGTGTCAATGTTGAAGTTGGGAAAGAGCAAGTTGCAGTTGACTTGAACATTGTTGTTGAGTACCAAAAGAATGTCCCTGCTTTGTACAAAGAAATCAAAGATGTTGTCGTATCACAAGTTACAAAAATGACTGATCTAGAAGTAGTTGAAGTCAATGTGAATGTTGTTGATATCAAAACGAAGGAACAGCATGAAGCAGATTCAGTTAGCCTCCAAGACCGAGTAACTGACGTGGCTTCTTCAACAGGAGAATTTGCTTCAGAACAATTTGAAAAAGTGAAATCTGGTATCGGTTCAGGTGTTGCTGCTGTTCAAGAAAAAGTAGGCGAAGGTGTTGAAGCCGTTAAAGGCGAAACAAAGGAAAATGCTCGCGTACACTAATTCATCTAATCAAAATCAATCAATTTAAAGGAGGCAGAATCATGTCAACAGAAGAAAAATTAAACCAAGCAAAAGGTTCCATTAAAGAAGGTGTCGGCAAAATGATCGGCGATGAAAAAATGGAAAAAGAAGGAACAGCTGAAAAAGTTGTTTCTAAAGTAAAAGAAGTTGCTGAAGATGCTAAAGACGCTGTCGAAGGCGCTATTGAAGGTGTGAAAAACATGCTTCACAAAGACGAAAAATAAGGCTAAACGTTAATTGACCTTTTCATTATAGTAGTCAAAAAGAGGACCGTAAATGTCCTCTTTTTTTGTAGATCGGATTCTAAACACGCTTCCCATTTTTCGTTAAAAGGAATTGTCAAAAGGAAAAGCCTTGATTTCAAGGCTTTTTTGCTTGTTTAAAATAATATCTCCCTTTTTAAAGAAAGAAAATTTAAAAGCTTGCACACTACTAGGCTGGCTTATTTATCCACCACCTGAGCCTCAAATTGGGCTGGCTGGGTGTCCACATTGGTAATGGTTATCGTGTAGGGCTTGTTATTGGTGGCATCAAACACTTTTTCACCTTGGTAACTCACAACAACTCCATCTTTTACTAAATAAATATCTGGTTGGTTGTTTGGAAGTTCTTCATCCTCCTCGTCCAAACCATGGCTTTTTATAATTTTTTGTCCCTCTACTTCATAGTAAACATCGCTGTTTCTCTCACTCCAAACACCAGAGCCAGTTAATTTAATTTTGCTTGAATCGTTTTTCTTCAAGATGAAGATTGAATAGTATTCCAAATCTTGTGTTCTGGGATTTACTCTTAAGTTGACGGATTGACCTGGTTGAAGAGTGTATTTGCCATAGTTCAAAACTGAAAGGACAAACCAGACTAGCAGCAAACTATACAAGACTCCTATAATCATTCGTGAGCGTCTACTCTTAAACAAACGTAAAAGTAACACGAAAGAGACAATAAAGAGCAATTCTGTAAACATTCTTTTCCCTCCTTTCTCATCATCGTTGACATTCTGAACTGAGTCTCGCATCCATTTCTCACTAGTAACATCAACCATACAAAGTCTGATACATCTTATCTAGAAAAGCTTTCAACTCTTTTCGAACAATCTTTAATAGGCGTTCTTCTTCGACTTGAGAGATGTTCACATCTTCTTTTTTTTGATTACTAATATAAGAATAGTAACTACGTTTTAGAGTAAATTGATGATCTAAAATATAGTAGACATTTATTTTTTCCTCATTTACCATTGTTGCAAATAAAACAGAAACTTCATCCCTGCCAGGATTCAACATTTTCAGATCGATGTCTCCTTTTATCCCTATGGAGTCAATTCCTCCATCCAAGCGGATGGCACCGTCGGGAGGAACGACATAGCCTGCTTTACGAATGTCAGACGCATATTTTCCTGACGCCGTTAAATGTTTTAAGACGGCTATAGTGTCCTGTTCTTCAAAGGAGGTTTTTAATTGGAGGCGTTCTTGGTGGCTTTGATACTGAGAATAAAGAGTGATACCAACAACTAAGGCAAGTACAGAAGCGAGCATGATTCGTATTTTTCTACATTTCGACATGTTTATCTCCTCTATCTAAGAAATCATAATAATCTTGTTTCCAACTTTGAAAGGTAATTGCCTTATCCTCGGATATCCTTGGGACTCTAGACCCACGCGACTGCTATCTACCCTTTTTCATGATGTATTTTCGTATAGGTGTTTCAACCATTTGAACGATTTCAAATCCTTCTTTTTGGTAAAGATTGTAAGCTCTTTGATTTGCCTCGTAGACATTTAGAGAAATAGTATCTATGTCTTCATTTTCAAAGGCTAAACTGACAAATTTCCTTAAAGCCTGGCTACCTAAGCCTTGCCCCTGTTTCTGGGGGTTGATAAAAAATCTCCCGATATGAAGATTTTTGTCTTCTAACCTGATTTTCTGGATAAGCCCCACAAACTCTTGTCCACCAAAGATTGAAAAGATTCCTTCCAAATCTTGCAAGATTTGAATTGTTAAGGGAAAAGGAATCATTGTTCCCATCCATTGTTCTTGAAAGGATTTGCCAAGGGAGTTGGACCATTGGCATACGAGTTGAGCGTTTTCTGTGCTCACATTTTCTTCAAAACGAATTGTCATCTTGACCTCACCATCTTATCTATGTTTCTCCATTATACTACTTCTCCTATTTTTTACGAATAAATAAGTATGATTGATCTTTATTATTTTCTTGTCGGGAGCATTCTCGCTTCTTTCTTGGGTTTGGTCATTGACCGTTTCCCTGAGCAATCCATTATCCGACCAGCTAGCCACTGCGATTCCTGTCAGACTCGCTTGCGCCCGTTAGACCTAATTCCTATCCTCTCTCAGGTCTTCAATCGCTTTCGCTGTCGCTACTGCAAGATCCGCTATCCTTTCTGGTATGCCCTCTTTGAACTCGGCTTAGGAATCCTCTTTCTAGCTTGGTCTTGGGGCTGGATTTCCTTGGGTCAAGTCATCCTAATCACTGCTGGCTCAACCTTGGGCATCTACGACTTTCGCCATCAGGAATATCCCTTAATGGTTTGGCTAACTTTCCACCTAATCCTCATGGCTTTCTGTGGCTGGAATCTGGTTATGAGTTTCTTCCTTGTCCTCGGAATCATGGCCCATTTTATCGATATTCGCATGGGAGCAGGGGATTTTCTCTTTCTGGCTTCTTGTGCGCTCGTCTTTAGCGTGACAGAATTACTGATTTTGATCCAGTTCGCTTCTGCGACGGGGATCCTAGCTTTTCTCCTGCAAAAGAAAAAGGAAAGACTTCCTTTCGTGCCTTTCCTCTTACTTGCTGCTTGTTTGATTATTTTTGGTAAGCTACTGCTTGTTTGATAAAGTCCTCAATCGGCTCTCCTTGGTGGAGAGCTTTTACAATTTTCGAACCGACGATAACGCCATCTGACACCGCATTGAATCGTTCGACATCTTCTTGACTAGACACACCAAAACCTGTCAAGACTGGGATATCCGCTACTTGATGCAATTGTGCCAAGTGCTTGTCCAAGTCTGCGCGGTAATTGCCTGATTTCCCTGTCACCCCATTGATGGCAACGGCATAGACAAAGCCTTCCGCCCCTTCAATCAACTCTTTCTGGCGCTCAAGTCCTGTCGTCAAACTAACTAGGGGAATCAAGGCAATGTCTGTATCTACCAAAAAGGGCTCTACAAAGTTGGCATGCTCATGAGGCAGGTCTGGGATAATCAAGCCCTTAACTGCTGTATCTGCCAGATCTTTGACAAATTTCTCCACACCGTACTGAAAGAGGGGATTGAAGTAGGTCATGATAACAAGTGGAACTTCAGTTTCTACATGTTTCAAGGTTTCAACCAAAGCCTGAGTAGACGTCCCGCGAGCTAGACTGCGCAGACCTGCTTCTTCGATCACAGGTCCATCTGCAACTGGGTCTGAAAAGGGAATGCCCACTTCGATGGCAGAAACATCCAAATCTTCTAGAAAGTGGATTGTTTCTCCTAGTCCATCCAAACCTTTCTCGTGGTCTCCAGCCATGATATAGGGAACGAAAATTCCTTTTCCAGCTGCTTTGATAGCATTCAATTTTTCTGTTAGTGTCTTAGGCATGGGCTTCTCCCTTCTTTGTTGCATCTGCTTCCAAGCGGTCTTTGACTTGAACTACATCCTTGTCCCCACGACCGGATAGGCAGACAATCATCGACTTGTCTGGACCGAGTTCTTTGGCCAATTTCACTGCAAAGGCAATGGCATGGCTAGATTCCAAGGCTGGAATAATCCCTTCCACGCGAGACAAGAGTTGGAATCCTTCCAAGGCTTCCTCATCTGTCACAGGAACATAGCTGGCACGTTTGATATCGTGGTAGTGAGAGTGTTCTGGACCGATACCAGGATAGTCCAATCCAGCTGAGATAGAGAAGGCTTCAAGAATTTGACCATGAGCATCTTGGAGCACATCCATAAGCGAACCGTGAAGGACACCCGGACGACCCTTGGTCAAAGTCGCTGCGTGGTGCTCTGTATCCACACCAAGTCCAGCTGCTTCAGCCCCATACATAGCTACAGACTCATCTTCTACAAATGGATGAAAGAGACCAATAGCATTAGAACCACCACCAACACAGGCTACTAGGGCATCTGGCAAATCTTGACCTGTCAAGTCACGGTACTGTTGTTTAGCCTCTCGACCGATGACACTTTGGAAGTCACGAACGATTTCTGGGAAAGGATGAGGTCCCAAGGCAGAACCAAGGATATAGTGGGTATCATCGATATTTGCCACCCATGAACGAAGGGCTGCATTGACCGCATCCTTGAGCACGCGCGAACCATCTGTCACAGCCTCGACCTTGGCTCCCAAAAGCTCCATACGGAAGACATTAAGGGCTTGGCGTTTGACATCTTCCTCACCCATGTAGATGGTACATTCCATGTTAAAGAGGGCCGCAGCTGTTGCAGTTGCCACACCGTGCTGACCAGCACCAGTTTCAGCGATGATTTTCTTTTTGCCCATGCGTTTAGCCAGAAGAACCTGTCCCAAGGCATTGTTAATCTTGTGAGCCCCTGTATGGTTAAGGTCTTCACGCTTGAGATAAATCTTGGCTCCGCCGATATGCTGGGTCAAGTTTTTTGCGTAGTAAAGGGGAGTTTCACGTCCTACATACTGGCGTAAGAGCTGGTTTAATTCCTCTTGGAAACTTGGGTCCGCCTGACTTTCACGATAAGCTTTTTCCAACTCCAAAACTGCTGTCATCAATGTTTCTGGGACAAAACGTCCACCGAATTTTCCGTAAAATCCATCTTTATTTGGTTCTTGATATGCCATGCTTTACCCTCTCTATAAATCTTCTAATCTTTTCATGATCTTTTTGTTCATCTGTCTCCACTCCGCTTGATACATCGACTGCATAGGGAGTAAAGTGTTGAATTGCTTTTGCTACATTGTCTTCCTTAAGCCCACCAGCGATAAAGAAAGGCTGAGCTAGTTCTGCCGTATCCAGTTTACCCCAGTCAAAGGTCTGTCCACTCCCTGCTACAGGAGCATCAAAGAGGAGATAATCCGCCAGAGAATGAGGCACATGACCATTTCCATCCACCTGCACCGCCTGAATACTGGCGCAAGGCAAATCCTCAAACAACTCATCCGCTACCTGACCATGAACTTGAACCAAGTCCAGACCAACTTTTTCAATCGCTTCTAGCAATTCTGCCCGACTTGGTGAAACAAATACACCAACCTTTTTAACGTTAACAGGAATGAACTTTGCGAGCTCAGCAGCCTCTTCCAAGGTCACCTGTCTTTTACTAGGCGCAAAGACAAAACCAATGTAGTCTGCCCCTGCTGATACGGCTGTCTCTACCGCTTCTTTGGTCGATAATCCACAAATCTTAACCTTTGTCAATCTGCAACTCCTTGATTCTCTGGTCTACATCTTCTGCCTGCATGAGAGCTGTTCCCACCAAAATTCCGTTAAAGTATGGTGCAACACGTATCGCATCCTGCCCTGTGAAAATAGCAGATTCAGAAATGTAATAGCGATCTTCCTCAAAGTGCTGGGCCAAGTCTACACTAGTCTGCAAGTCGACTTCAAAGGTGGTCAAGTTGCGATTATTAACCCCAATAATCTCAGCACCAAGTCTGTGGGCTACCTCTAGTTCAGCTAGATTATGAGTTTCCACCAAGACTTCCAGACCAAGCTCTGTCGCGTAGTCATACAGTTCCTTGAGGCGTTCTTCTGACAAGGCCGCGACGATGAGCAAGATAACTGTCGCGCCGGAATTGCGAGCTCGGATGATTTGCTTTTCATCGATGATAAAGTCCTTGTTGAGCGTCGGAATCTGTACCTGACTAGAAATCTCCCGCAGATAATCCAAATGCCCTTTAAAGAAAACCTCATCTGTCAAAACCGAAATCATCACTGCACCATTTGCTTCATAAGTCTGGGCCTGTTGCACAATATCCACATCGAGATTGATATCACCCATACTTGGACTCGCCTTCTTGACCTCAGCGATTACCTGCAAACGGTCTTGATGTTGTTTTAAATAGTCAGCTAAGCGATAGGTCTTGCGCAAGGGCTGGACTTCCTCCAGCTCCATTTGCTCGACTTCATGCGCCTTCTGCTCTAAAATTCGTGCTAAAAATTCCTGACTCATTTTTGGTACTCCTGTAACAGTCTGAGTTTTTCAAGGGCCTTGCCACTGGTAATCACTTGACGGGCCAAGACAACCCCTTCCTTGATACTAGCTACCTTACCATTAGCATAGAAACCAAGACCAGCATTCAAGACTGTCGTTTCCAAGAATGGACTTGGTTCGTTTTGAAGAACACTAAGCAAAATTTCTGCATTTTCCTGAGCATTTCCTCCTCGAATGTCTTCGATAGCGTAGCGTTCCATCCCCAAATCCTCTGGAGTGAAGCTTGACAAGGTAATTTCGCCATTTTCAAGAAGAGCAATCTTGGTTGTTCCGTTCAAACCAGCTTCATCTAGCCCTTCTGGTCCAGCAACCACGATGGCACGTTTGCGACCCATATTTTTCAAAACCTGGGCTGTACTTTCTAGAAGTTCTGGACGACTAATGCCAAGCAGCTGTGTTTCCAAGGCCATTGGGTGAATCAGTGGACCAGTCAAGTTCATGATTGTTGGAATTCCCAATTCCAAACGTGCTGGCATGATGTATTTCATAGCTGGGTGCATATTTTTAGCAAAGAGAAAGACGATTCCAGTTTTATCAAAGACCTTACCTAGTTCAGCTGGTTTGAGGTCAAGATTGATGCCCAATGCTTGAAGGACGTCTGCCGAACCAGATTTAGAAGAAATCGAGCGGTTACCGTGCTTAGCCATGTGAATGCCACCACCAGCCAAGACAAAGGCTGCAGTTGTTGAGATGTTAAAGCTGAAAGACTTGTCCCCACCTGTACCACAGTTGTCCATTGCATCATGGATTTCAGTTGGAATGTGTTGGGCATGGCCTCTCATGACTTGTGCAATGGCTGTGCGTTCTTCAGGTGTTTCCCCCTTCATCTTAAGGGCCAAGAGAAGAGAAGCAATCTGCGCCTCGGTTACACGTCCAGTAACGATACGTTCAATGACATCCGTCATTTCCACACCTGATAAATTTTCAAATTTTGCTAGTTTTTCAATAATCTCTTTCATCCTAGTTTCCTCACTTTACAACCTTCTCGATAAAATTCCGAATAGAAGACAAGCCATCTGGCGTTCCGATACTTTCTGGATGGTACTGGAAGCCATAAATCGGCAGGCTTTTGTGTTGAATTCCCATAATAGCTTGGTCATCAGTCGAACGAGCTGTCACTTCAAAGTCTTCTGGCATTTCTTCAATCAAAATACTGTGATAACGCATGACTGGACGACCATCCTCAATGCCTTGATAGAGAACAGATGGCGCTTCAAAGCTGATATGGCTCTGTTTCCCATGCATGACCTTTGGAGCCAAACCTAACTTCCCACCAAAGACTTCTGCGATGGCTTGGTGACCCAAACAAATCCCTAGAATCGGCTTCTTACCTGCAAAGTCACGAATCATGTCTTCCATCTTTCCAGCATCAACCGGCCAACCAGGACCGGGAGAAAAGACCAGACCATCTGCTTTTTCAGCTTCTTCATACAGCTTGGGATCATCATTTCTCAAGACCTGCACTTCTGCAAAATTCCCAATGTACTGCGCCAAGTTATAGGTAAAAGAATCATAGTTATCAATCAATAAAATCATGGTCTTAGTTCTCCAATTCTAGTCATAGATTTAGCCTTGTTAATGGTTTCTTGGTATTCGTTTTGGGCAATAGAGTCATAGACAATCCCTGCCCCAGCCTGCACATAGGCTGTTTGATCTTTGAGAATCATAGTTCGGATGGCAATGGCGAAATCCATATCACCCGTCGCAGACAAGTAGCCGATTGCTCCTGCGTATACGCCTCGTTTTTCCGTCTCCAGTTCATAGATGCGTCTCATGGCCCGAATCTTTGGTGCTCCTGAAACTGTTCCAGCTGGAAGTGTAGATTTCAAAGCATCCATGGCTGTTAATTCTGGAAGCAAACGCCCTTTCACCACGCTGGTCAAATGCATGACATAGCGGAAAAGCTCCACTTCCATATACTTGGTAACTTGGACACTGGCTGTTTCAGAGATGCGACCAATATCGTTACGCCCCAAGTCTACCAACATCCGATGTTCTGCTGTTTCCTTCTCATCAGAAAATAAATCAGTTGCCAAGGCCTTGTCCTCTTCATCCGTAGTCCCTCTTGGTCGTGTACCCGCAATTGGATTGGTTGTCACGATGCCATTTTTGACAGAAACCAAACTTTCTGGACTAGCACCGATAATTTGATAATCCCCAAAATCATAGAAATAGAGGTAATTAGATGGATTGGTCACGCGAAGATTTCTGTAGAAGTCAAATGGATTTCCAGTAACCTCTGCTGAGAAACGCTGGCTGAGCACACATTGGAACATATCACCATTACGAATCAAGTCACGAGCGGTTTCGACCATTTGCTCAAACTTATGAGGAGCGATATGCGGTTTGAAGTCCAGCGGAGATAAATCCAAGTCTTCAAATTCATTTGAAGCAGGGATGCGTAATTCCTCCAGCACTTGGTTCAAGGCTTTTTCCAAATCCTCTTGACTGCGATCGCTATATAGAGCATCCTCAATGACATGGATTTTTTCCTTCTTATGGTCAAAGACCATATAACTCTCATAGACAAAGAAATGCATGTCTGGCGTCCCAATGGTATCCTCAAGGATTTGGCAAATTTCTTCATAAAGAGAAATCATATCGTAACCGACAAAGCCAATAGCTCCCCCACCAAAAGGGAGGTCTGAATGGTGCTGGCTCTTATGAGTCACATCATAAAGGAAATCCAGGGGATCACGATCAATCACTTGCCCATTTTGATAAAGAACTCCATTTTCAAACTGAATCTCAAAAACAGGATTATAGGCTAGGATAGAAAAACGAGCGGTTTCCTTGTCTCTCGGAATACTTTCTAAGATCACCTTGTGTTGCCCCTTTAGGCGCATATAAGCCAAGATTGGTGATAAGACATCTCCATGAATGATTCGTTCCATTGTAATTTCCCTTTCAGTTTCTTATTTTTAATTTTTTGTCTTTTTTCTATTTCCCTTAAATAGTGCGGACGGGAGGTAAAATTATCCAGTGGATGATTTTAGAAAACCATAAAATGAAAGACCTAATTTTCGAGCTCCTCGCTCATTCATTTCTAGGCTCAAGCTAAAATAGTTCCCCGAACTATTTTACTCTCAAAAATTCCGTTCTAGAGAAGCATCTTTGCTTCTCTAGAATACCACTATGGCGGGAAATAGCGTTTCAATGCTCACTTCGTTTGCAAATATTTTATAGAAATCTATCTATTGATGAAGCATAATTTAAAACTGATGACCATATCTACGATAAATATATAAAAATCCCCACGCAAAATAACTTGCGTGAGGACGAAATTCGCGGTGCCACCTCAATTATAGGATTTCTCCTATCTCTCATTCCTGTCTCAGAACTTTCCTGTAACAGGCTGTGCGATAAAGGGCACTCCCTTGAGAATTATGTTTTCTTCTCTCGTTTCAGATGGACCCAACCTTACAGCTTTCTCTGCTTGTTTCCAGCAACCACAAGCTCTCTGGGAAAGAAAGTACTGTAATTTTTCCATCTCTTATTTCTTAGCTTCTAGGTAGTCTGCAATCGCAGCTACGTCCTTGTCTCCACGACCAGAGACATTGATGATGATAATGTCATCTTTACTTAGTTTCGGTGCACGTTTAACCGCTTCTGCGATGGCGTGCGAACTTTCAATCGCTGGGATAATCCCTTCTGTCTTACTAAGAAGGAGCAAGGCTTGAACAGCTTCTTCGTCTGTCGCTGCCACATATTCCACGCGACCTGAATCTTTAAAGTAGGCGTGTTCTGGGCCAACCCCTGGATAGTCCAAACCAGCTGAGATAGAGTAAACTGGCGCCAGCTCTCCGTCTTCCTTAAAGACTGCATAGGTCTTCATACCATCGACAATTCCGACACTACCCTTTGTCATAGTGGCTGCATGCTTGTCTGTGTCAAGTCCGTGACCGGCAGCTTCGACCCCAACCAATTTGACTTCTTCATCAGCCACATACTGTGAAAAAGCACCGATAGCATTGGAACCACCACCTACACAGGCAATGACGTAGTCTGGTAAACGGCCTTCTTTTTCCAAGATTTGACGACGAGATTCTTCACTGATGACCTTTTGAAACTCATGGACAATAGTAGGATAAGGGTGAGGTCCCACAGCCGATCCCAAAACATAGAAGGCTTCAAGGTCATTCATCCATGCTCCAAAGGCTGCATCGACCGCATCCTTGAGAGTTCGTGTCCCCGTTTCAACCGCGTGAACAGTTGCTCCCATCATCTCCATGCGGAAAACATTGAGACGTTGACGCTCCACATCTTCTGCCCCCATGTAGACATCACAAGCCATACCAAACTTAGCTGCAGCTGCTGCTGTCGCAACACCGTGCTGACCAGCTCCTGTTTCCGCAATCACTCGTTTTTTGCCCATACGTTTGGCAAGAAGAATTTGTCCTAAAACGTTGTTAAGTTTGTGAGAACCAAGGTGGTTAAGATCTTCGCGCTTGAGATAAATCTTAGCGCCACCTAAGTGATCTGTCAAACTTTCCGCAAAATAAAGCGGTGTTTCACGACCTGAATAATCCTTCAAGTAATGGCGAAATTCTGCCAAAAACTCTGGATCATCCTTGTATTTGTCAAATGTCATTTCCAACTCATCCAACAAAGCCTGAATCGGCTCCGGTACAAAACTACCACCAAATTGTCCAAAATAACCTTTAGTTGTCATAAATTTTTCCTCTTTCCATATTAATTCGGCTTTTTGTTTGCTTTTAGTAGTAGGCAAGGAGCTGCAGATAGAACTCAAGTTCATCAAAGCGACTTAACGCCCTAATAAAAGATAAACAAAATGACCGAAAGAAAAAAGCCCACACACAGAATCTACTTCCATGTGAGGGCGTTGGTAACGCGGTGCCACCTCAATTATAAAGGGACTATTCCCCTTTACATCTCTGCCTTGTCTAACAACAAGTTGCACTGTAAGGTGTGCGCACCGAATTTTCATTGTTTCAAATTCATTTTTAAAATCAGCCCACTTTCACTACTTCCAACCACCTGTTCACAATCACCACAGGCTCCCTGAAGATCAAAAATAGTTACTTTTCTGATTTGTTGAGAATATTATATGCTATTGTCCGCTTTTTGTCAAGATTTTTTATTATTTTTTTCCAGAACCGAGGATTTCTTCAGAAATTCTCACCAAAGTCTGAACGATGTAATCAACTTCTTCATCGCTTAATTTTGTATGAAGAGGAAGCGTAATTTCATTTTCAAAGAAGGCATAGGCTCTTGGATAATCTGCCATATCGAAACCAAGATTCTTATAGGCTGTCAGGAGAGGAAGCGGTTTATAGTGTACATTACTTGCAATTCCTGCTTTGGCCAATTCTTGGATGATGTGGTTGCGTTCTTCTAAACTTGCTCCTTCTACATGGGTGATGTAGAGGTGGCGTGAAGATTCGACACTATCAGTCTTGTGTGCCAATGGACGGATGCGAGAACCTGCAAAACCACGATCATAGCGGTCCACGATGTCCTTACGACGTTCTAGCAAAGCTGGGTAACGGTCCAATTGTACCAAACCAATCGAAGCCATGATATCCGTCATGTTGCACTTGTAGGCTGGTGTGACGATATCGTACTCCCATGAACCCAGTTGCATCTTAGCAAGGGCGTCTTTGGTTTGACCATGAAGGGAAAGGATTTGAAACTCCTTGTACATCTCTTCATCGTCAATAGCTGGATTGGCTTTCCAAGTCGCACTTCCTCCCTCAGCTGTTGTAAAGTTCTTAACAGCATGGAATGAGAAGGAAGTAAAGTCAGCGATCGAACCAGCTGGTTGCCCTTTATAGGTCGATCCCAAAGCATGAGCACTATCAGAGACAATCACGATACGGTTAAAGGCTTTTTGCCACTTGCTAGCAGCTGTAAAGAGATCACGTTTTTTCTCCACGACTTGGAACAAACGGTCATAGTCGCACACAATCCCTGCAAGCTCTACTGGGATGATAACCTTAGTTTTCTCAGTGATAGCTTGCTCAAGTAGGTCATAATCCATCTCAAACGTATCTGCTTGGATATCCACCATGACAGGTGTCGCTCCTACGTGTGTGATGACACTGCAAGAAGCTGTATAAGTCATGGCTGGAACGATGACTTCATCACCAGGTCCCACTTCCAAAACACGCAAAATCAACTCAAGAGCGGCAGTCGCAGAGTTGAGGCAGACAGTCTTAGGTGTCTGTGTGTATTGAGATAAGCGACGCTCTAGTTCTTTTGTCTTTGGCCCAGTTGTAATCCAACCAGAACGCAGGGTATCCGCTACTTCAGCAATTTCTGCTTCCGTAATATCGGGTGGTGAAAATGGAATATTGTAATTTGGCATTGATTTGCTCCTTTTATCTGTACTCATTTTCTCATGACTACTTTATTTTAGCACTTCAAACACGGTTTGAAACATGATTTTGATGTCTCCAAGGAAACTAAACTCTCGGAGATAGGCGAGATTATAGCGCATCTTTTCAGGAAGAACATGCTCGACATAGGCTTGGTCAACCGTCAGACCTTTCTCCGTCATTTGACTGATGATCGTGTCCTCATCCTTGTAGTTGATGCTGGCTGGAGAGGTGATTCCTGCTGGCAAGAGCAAGGTCGCCATCATTTCAGGACTGTACTGCTCGGTGTAACGTGGCACCTCAGGTCTTGTTCCAACAAAGGACATCTCACCTTTAAGGACATTGACCAACTGAGGCAGTTCGTCCAAGCGCACACGGCGGATGAAATTTCCCACTTTGGTAATACGGCTATCGTTAGCAGAAGTCACCAGACTTCCTTTTTTATCCGCATCCGTTACCATAGTACGGAACTTCCAAATCTTGAACGAACGGTTGTACTGGGTCACGCGCTCTTGCTTGTAAATGACAGGCCCCTTGCTATCCAACTTGATCCAAATGCTCAAGATAAGAAAGATGGGAGAAGTCAAAAGTAGCAAAAACAGGGCCAGAACCCAATCCAGGCAACGCTTGAAAATCAGCGACCCCTTCCTTTTAGAGACAAGCTGGTAGTAGGACTCAACCTCGCTTGATTGCATTTCCACGGGCAAGTCTTCCCATTTCAGCATGCTGTTTCTCCTTTGTTTGTTAGTATAGTATTTATCAACATTTTTCATTATACCACAAAATAGAAAAGGCGGTGCAAGAAATCTGTGATTTAGAGGAATTCTTCTTTAGGAAAGAGCCCCTGCCTGCAAGCTATACATCTTGTGATAGGTTCCTCCCAAGGCCAAGAGTTCCTCATGGGTTCCACTCTCGATGATGCGCCCCTTATCCAAGACATAAATACAGTTGGCGTCCTGGATGGTCGAAAGACGATGAGCAATAGCAATGGTTGTCCGCCCCTGTCTCATCTTGGCTAGGGAATCTTGAACCAAACTTTCTGTTTCAGAGTCAATATTGGCTGTCGCTTCATCCAAAATCAAGATTTTAGGCTGACTAGCAACTGTTCTAGCAAAGGCAAGAAGCTGACGCTGACCAGTAGAAAAGCTCGAACCACGCTCGGACACAGGTGCATCATAACCCTGCGGAAGGTCCTGAATAAAGGAATCTGCATCAACAAAGGCAGCCGCAGCCTGGACTTCTTCATCACTAAGATCTTGATACATGGCGATATTGGACTTGATAGTCCCGTGATAGAGGAAGGGATCCTGCAAGACCAAACCGATGTTCTTTCTCAGCTCTTCCTGACTGTAGTTTCGGATATCCACACCATCCAAGAGAACGCGGCCTGACTGAAATTCATAAAAACGCATGAGGACATTGATAATCGATGATTTTCCCGAACCTGTATGACCTACAAAGGCAATGGTTTCACCCTTCTTAACTGAAAAGGAAATGTCATCCAGAATCGGATGTTTGCCATCATATGAGAAACACACATGTTCAAAACGGATATTGCCTTCTTTGACTTTAGCTTGCCCATCTTTTTGAAGAGGCTCATAGGTCGTTTCGTCAATCAAGGCAAAGACACGACCTGCAGATACCATGGACGTTTGAAGGGTTGAAAAGTTTTGCGTCACCTCAATCAAGGGATCAAAAAGGCGGTTGATATACTGGATAAAGGCATACATGGTTCCAGCTGTTATCCCAATAGAAAGACCACGGTAACCAAAGTAGGCCATCAAAACGGCGTAGCCTAGGAGTTTCAGCAAACTCATGGCAGGTCTCAAAAAGAGGGCATCCAAGGCCACAGAACGGTTGGCATAGACCAAGTGTTCTTGGTTGATTTCATCAAATTCTGCTTGCAGGCGATTCTCTTGGTTGAAGGCCTGGATAATCCTGATTCCCTCGATATTCTCTGCCAGCTTACTATTGATATCTGACAAGAGACTTCTGGTTTTTTCGATGATTTTCACTGACTTTTTCCGATAGAGATTGACTAAAAGGAAAATCAAGGGTAGAAAGAGCAAAACTAAAGCTGTCAAACGAAAATCCAGCACCAACATGGTATACAGAGTTGTCAGAAAGATGAAAACTGCTGAAATAAAGCTGGATAAAATTCCCGAAAACATATCACTGATGGTCTCAGTATCATTGGTCAAACGAGAGACGATGGAACCTGCTGGCGTCTTGTCAAAATAAGACATGCCCAGTTTCTCCATATTGGCAAAGGCATCGTGACGAATATCTCTGACAATACTGTAGGACACCCGCGCAAAGAGAAGATTGCCGACATACTGGACCAGAGTTTGCAGGATATAGAGGCCATAGTAGGCCAATAAAACTGTAATAGCAAGATGGTTTAGGTTGCTGAGGTACTGGTCGATAAAGTGGGAAGCCACAAGGGGAATGACACTTTTAATGATTGTAGTCACGAGGAGAAAACTGAGTGCCAAAAAGGTCAGGAGGCCATAGGTCTTGAGATAAGACATCAAGCGCTTCAATACAGCCAATTGTTCTTTCTTATTCTGCATCTTCTTCTCCTTTCATTTCCAACTGCTGAGACTGGTAGGTTTGGGCATACCAGCCATCCAAGGCTAGCAAGTCATCGTGCCTACCTCGTTCGATAATCTGTCCATTTTGCAGGACTAAAATCAAATCTGCATGGACAACTGCACTCAGGCGATGAGCCGTAATAATGGTTGTCTTGTCCTTTCGCGTCTCCTTGAGGTTGTCAATAATCGCATACTCCGTCTTGGCATCCACGGCCGACAAAGAATCATCCAAAATCAAGATATCAGGGTCTAAAATCATAGCCCGACTCATGGCCAGACGCTGCTTTTGACCACCAGAAAGACTGACTCCCTTTTCACCAATCAGTGTATCAAATCCTTGAGGCATGTCTACAATGTCTTGATAAACTTGAGCTAGCTTAGTCGCTTTCTCGACCGCTGAAAGGGGCAAGTTAGGTTTGCCAAAGCGGATATTGTCTAAAATCGAAGTCGCAAAGAGGAACTGGTCCTGAGGAACATAGCCCATGAGACTGCGAAGGTCTGTCAGACGATAGTCACGAATATTATGACCGTTTAGGTAAATTGCACCCTTGTCCACATCGTATTCACGCAAGAGCAGTTTGATTAGAGATGTTTTCCCAGAGCCTGTTTGCCCAACCAAGCCCAGCGTTTGACCTTTTTCCAAACTAAAGTGAACATTTGTCAGTGTTTCCTCATTTTCAAAGGCAAAGCTATCAATGGCATACTGCAAGCGCCCATTTTCGATACTGTCTAGAGGAAACTCAGGGGCTTGTACGGGTGATTCCTGAGACAAAAGATCTTCAATCCGCTGGTAGGAAACCTTCCCTCGCTGGGTAATATTAAAGAGGAAGCCGATGGCCATAAGAGGCCAAACCAGCATATCCAAGTAGCTGATAAAGGTAACTAGATTCCCAACCGTGATTTGCCCTTTCTGAACCATCAAGGAGCCTACCAAAAGCGTTAAAACATAAGAGGAACCAACAAATAAGAGAACCATAGGGTCAAAGAGACTATCGTATTTCATGGTTTGGAGGTTCTTTTGGAAGGTCAATTCATTGACTGCCTGAAAGGACTTCAACTCGTCCGCCTGATAACCGAAAGACTTGGTCACTTTAATACCTGATACAGACTCCTGCACCTTGTTATTGAGTTCAGAAAAGGCAGCCTGCGATTCTCCGAAAGCCTTATGAGTCTTTCTCCCTAAACGACTGGTCGCATAAGCCATGAAAGGCAGGGGTAAAATGGCAACCAGAGTCATTTGCCAAGAAATGCTAAAGAGCATGGTCAGCAAGGTCACTAAAGCCGTGATAGAGGCATCCACGGCAGACATAACACCGCCTCCTGCCAGACGAGTCAAGGCATTGATATCGTTGGTTGCATGCGCCATCAGGTCCCCCGTCCGATAGGTCTGATAAAAGGCTGGAGACATTTTTGTAAAATGCTCAAACAAGCGAGATCGCATAATCTGCCCCAAACGGTAGGAAGTTCCAAGGATATACATACGCCAAACATAGCGCAGATAGTACATCCCAAAGGCCGCAAGAAGCAAGTAAAATAGGTCAAAAAGGAGGTCCTGCTGGGTTAATTTCCCCGATGTGATGGCATCGATGACCCGCCCCATAACCATAGGGGGAATAAGATTGAGGACGGAAACCAAGATCAGGGCCACAATCCCGACTAAATAACGGTGTTTTTCTAACTTGAAAAACCACCAAAGTTTTTGAATAATGGACATAAAATCCCTTTCTGATTGCAAATTGAAACCTGAGGCCAAGACCCCAGGTTTTTCTTATTCATAGGTTACGACTGAGACGACACCCTTGTCATACTCAGCGATAAAGATATTGGCTACATTGTCATGTCCTTGTTTGCTGAGATTATCAAGCAACCACTCTTCGCTACGACCAATCGACTCCAAGACATCGACTTGGATCACACCGTCAGTCACAACTGGATACTTAGGATTTTCATCTCCTATTTGGACCACGATGAGTTGGCCATTTTGCTCCTGCACAGCGCATTTGACCTGTTTCATCTGGAAAATCCCTTGGCTACGAAGTTTGAGAGCAACTTCTGCTGCAGACAAACCAACTGAACGACAGGCTTCTGGGTCAATCTGCCCATTTTTGATAAGGAGAGTTGGTTTTCCATCAATCAAGCGTTTGACAAAACGAACATTGTTATTGAGCCACTTGAGGGTCAAGACCAAAATCGTCCACATCATCAAAATCACTGCGTACTGCAGAATACTGATTGAACTATTGTAAATCACCCCACCGATGATACCACCAAGAACATAGTTCTGAATTTGGTCTATAGCAGAGTTAGGTGCTAGATTCCCCTTTCCTGTCACATTAATAACAAAAACAAGAGAGAAAAGACCCAGGGCCAGTTTGATTAAAATTTCCATATAATTGAGTGTCATTTGTTTACCTCCACCAATTCAATAGCGTCTGTTTGATGCAATTCTAATTTCTCTAAAAGATACTTGTCTGGTTGGCTCCCGTTCATGGCACGATAGAAATTTGAACCTACCTTGATAAGTGCTCCATCAGTGTCGGCAGAAGTATTGACATAAACTTCTGATTTATCCACCCCCAAGTCTTTGGAAACAACCTCTATGAAATGAAGGGAAGTTTGAAATTGGTTGTTAGAGGCTTGATTGGTCTGGTATTTTGAGATTGTCACCAAAAGCATGGCCACCAAGGTCAAGGCCAAAATCATGACCAATTCCCGAAACTTAGTCCCCTTTTTATCTCGATAGGCTTTAAAAGCAAAAAATCCTGTGATAGCTAGGAGAACAATTCCAAAGCCAATCATGATGCCATTTTGCTGACTGATTTGGCTAAGTACATAGTCATATGAGTAAAATTTCATTTATTTTCACTCCCTTTCATAAAATCATTCTTAATTATAAACGAAAGAGAGTGATTTTTCAAGCCATACGTTGGGGAAATAGACCTTTTTTTGGTATAATAAAATCTATAATCTGAATGAAAAAGGTAACTTTATGAAACTTATCTCATGGAATATTGATTCCCTAAACGCTGCCCTAACTAGTGACTCAGCTCGTGCCAAATTGTCCCAAGAAGTCCTACAAACCTTGGTCGCTGAAAATGCTGATATCATCGCTATCCAAGAAACCAAGCTTTCTGCCAAGGGTCCTACAAAGAAACACTTGGAAATTTTAGAGGAACTCTTCCCAGGTTACGAAAACACGTGGCGCTCTTCCCAAGAACCTGCCCGTAAAGGCTATGCTGGAACCATGTTCCTCTATAAGAAAGAACTTACGCCTACTATCAGCTTCCCAGAAATCGGTGCCCCTTCTACCATGGACTTGGAAGGCCGTATCATCACTCTAGAATTTGATGAATTTTTCGTAACCCAAGTTTACACTCCAAACGCTGGCGACGGTCTCAAACGCTTGGAAGAACGTCAAGTCTGGGATGTCAAATATGCGGAGTATTTGGCTGAACTAGACAAAGAAAAACCAGTCCTTGCGACCGGTGACTACAACGTAGCCCACAATGAAATCGACCTTGCAAATCCTGCTAGCAACCGCCGTTCACCTGGATTTACCGACGAGGAACGTGCTGGATTTACCAACCTCTTGGCAACTGGATTTACGGATACCTTCCGCCACATTCACGGCGATGTTCCAGAACGCTACACTTGGTGGGCACAACGCAGCAAGACTTCTAAAATCAACAATACAGGCTGGAGAATCGACTACTGGCTGACAAGCAACCGCGTGGCTGACAAGGTGACCAAGTCTGATATGATTGACTCAGGTGCGCGCCAAGACCACACACCCATTGTCATGGAGATTGAGCTCTAAGGAGAAAGCTAATGGACTATCAAGCTATCATTCCTGAATTTGTAGTATCTGACATCGAAAAATCACGCCACTTCTACTGCGACTTGTTGGGATTCTCTGTCGAATACGAGCGCCCCGAGGAGAAATTTCTCTTTCTCTCTCTTGAAGACTGCCAGCTCATGTTAGAAGAAGGCAGCGCAGAAGAATTAGCCCAACTGACCTATCCTTTCGGGCGCGGTGTCAATATTTCCTTTGGCATTGCAGATGTTCCTCAGCTCCACCAAAAAATGCTGGAAGCTGACTATCCTATCCATCGTCCCCTGACAAAAAGAGAATTTCGAGTGGGAGATAGCTTTATTTACCCTCATGAATTTGCGATTTTGGATCCAGATGGTTATTTTTTAAGATTTAGCGAATAGAAGAATAAAAGGCTACAATACTTTCTAGCCTTGCAGCCTTTTATTCGTTCGCTTTTATGATCTATTTACTAACAAAATATTTGATTTATAAAGCTAATTGGTGTAAAATAAAAACATTGGCAGTAGCCTATTTAAAATTGAATATCATTTTACTTGTTTATGTCGTGAATTGGCACGACGTTTCTACAAGGTGCCGGAACACCTAACAATGAGTATGTCAGCTTGAGGTATGGTTTTGGCCATGCCTATTTTGGGGACTTACTTAGGGGATTAAGTAGGTCCTTTTTTAGTATTTTGCTAAGGCTAGCCTTCAAGGTTAAATATAATATTTTTAATATTTCCCTTATTTAGTGCGGACGGGAGTGAAATTATCCTGTGGATAATTTCAGGAATCCAGGGAATTTCATCCCTAATTTTTGAGCCCCTAGCTCTTTCATTTCTAGGCTTAGGCTAAAATAGTTCCCCGAACTATTTTACTCTCAAAAATCCCGTCATATACAATAACAAGATTATTGTATATGATACCACTACAGCGGGAAATATCTAGTAAAACTCGCTTCGCTCGCACTAGTATTATACATATACATTATTAGCAAACTAAATCACTATAGAAACATCTAGACAAGCAAATGAAGCATCTTTTAGACTTTAGGAGGTCTTATGAAATTATTAGAAGAGCGCATCCTTGAGGATGGGCATATCTTGAGTGACAACATCCTCAAGGTGGATTCCTTTTTAACCCATCAAGTTGACTTTAGCTTGATGCGAGAGATTGGTAAGGTATTTGCGGACAAATTCGCTTCTGCTGGCATTACCAAGGTCGTAACCATTGAAGCGTCAGGTATTGCCCCAGCTATTTTTACAGCAGAAGCCTTGAATGTCCCCATGATTTTCGCCAAGAAAGCTAAAAACATCACCATGAACGAAGGTATCTTAACTGCCGAAGTTTACTCCTTTACCAAGCAGGTAACCAGCACCGTTTCTATCGCTGGAAAATTCCTTTCACCAGAGGACAAGGTCTTGATTATCGATGATTTCCTAGCAAATGGACAAGCTGCCAAAGGCTTGATCCAAATCATCGAACAAGCCGGAGCAAAAGTTGAAGCGATTGGTATCGTGATTGAAAAATCTTTCCAAGATGGTCGTGATTTGCTTGAAAAAGCAGGGTATCCAGTCCTATCACTGGCCCGTTTGGATCGTTTCGAAAATGGTCAGGTCGTATTTAAGGAGGCAGATCTCTAATGCAAAAACAAGAAAAACACTCGCAAGCAGCCGTTCTTGGCTTGCAGCACTTACTAGCCATGTACTCAGGATCTATCCTAGTTCCCATCATGATTGCGACAGCCCTTGGCTATTCGGCTGAGCAGTTAACCTACCTGATTTCCACAGATATCTTCATGTGTGGGGTGGCAACCTTCCTCCAACTCCAACTCAACAAATACTTTGGAATTGGACTACCAGTCGTGCTCGGGGTTGCCTTCCAATCCGTCGCTCCTTTAATTATGATTGGGCAGAGCCACGGTAGCGGGGCTATGTTTGGTGCCCTTATCGTTTCAGGGATTTATGTGGTTCTGATTTCAGGCATTTTCTCAAAAGTTGCCAATCTCTTCCCATCTATCGTAACAGGCTCTGTCATTACCACGATTGGTTTAACCTTAATTCCTGTCGCTATTGGAAATATGGGAAATAATGTCCCAGAGCCAACTGGTCAAAGTCTCTTGCTTGCAGCCATCACTGTTCTAATTATCCTCTTAATCAACATCTTTACCAAAGGATTTATCAAGTCTATCTCCATTTTGATTGGGTTGGTTGTTGGAACTGCCATTGCTGCTACCATGGGCTTGGTTGACTTCTCTCCTGTGGCTGCAGCACCGCTTGTCCATGTCCCAACTCCACTCTACTTTGGAATGCCAACCTTTGAAATCTCCTCTATTGTCATGATGTGTATCATCGCAACAGTGTCTATGGTTGAATCCACTGGTGTTTACCTGGCCTTGTCTGATATTACCAATGACCCAATCGACAGCACGCGCCTGCGCAACGGTTACCGTGCAGAAGGTTTAGCCGTACTTCTCGGAGGAATTTTTAACACCTTCCCTTACACAGGATTTTCACAAAACGTTGGTTTGGTTAAATTGTCAGGCATCAAGACTCGCCTGCCAATCTACTACGCGGCTGGTTTCCTAGTCCTCCTTGGACTCCTTCCTAAGTTTGGTGCCCTAGCTCAAATCATTCCGAGTCCTGTCCTTGGTGGTGCCATGCTGGTGATGTTTGGTTTTGTTTCCCTTCAAGGGATGCAAATCCTCGCCCGCGTTGACTTTGCTAACAATGAACACAACTTCCTTATCGCAGCAGTTTCAATCGCTGCAGGTGTAGGACTCAACAATAGTAATCTCTTTGTCAGCATGCCGACAGCCTTCCAAATGTTCTTCTCAAACGGAATCGTCGTAGCCAGCCTACTGGCCATTGTACTCAATGCAGTATTAAACCGGAAAAAGAAATAAGAAAAAGAGGTGCGAGCCTCTTTTTTGTTTACAAATATAATCAATCCCAATTTCCATCTAATATTTCTTTTATAAACTTTTTAGGCATCCAAAAGGAGTGTTTTGTAATCCTACGTCCATCTGGAAGTTCATCCGTATCAGATAATGAACCTTTCCCAACAAATTTTCCTTTTTCAATTTCATAATAAGTATTTGTAGCGTGTAATTTCGTAAATAGGATTCCGTTTATCTTACTTTGAGGGAAATTGGTTGAAACTTTATTACCATTTTGAGTTAATTTGACTCCATCAGAAATAATTTGTCTAGTTTCCTGCCACACTCTTTGTATTTCTTCTAATTGTCTATCCTGAAATCCCCAAAACTTGATAGAATCTAATACAAATAGCTTAGGTTCAATTTCCTTAAAAATAACGAAGAGGAATCGTTTATTGTAAATTTCATTATAAACATGTGATGATTCCCAACTATCATTTGCTGCTAGTTCTTTAAAACAATAAGTTTTAAACGGGGAGTCTTCCTTAGGTAAATTATTCTTATCTACTCGAATAACTCTCAAATTCATGTTTGCTTTTTGAAATTCTTTTGTCTTATCTAAATCCCCTGTTAAGCCTAAAATTTTTCTAATCAGAGTACTATTCTTACCTTTTGCTTTGGGATTCACTTCAAATCTATCATATAACTCTTGTTCAGAGAAACCTTTGTAGGAGAGAATCTTCTCTGCAATAACCTCAGTAAATGATTTTTTCTCACCCTTAAAATTAGCCAGGACACTTTCTTGATCTGATTGATTAAAGATTTTATGATTAATCAGATAGGTCATATAACTTGATTTTAATTCCCAAGCTCTTTGTTTTGCTAATTCATAACTAAAAGGTTGTTGTCTTAAATCCTTTCCTTTACCTGCCCCTTTTGTACAAGTTGATAAATAGTTCCCATCTGATTCTGATAATTCATGTGCCCTTCCATTTTTGATTTTATCTGTAATCTTCTTATAGTCTTCAAGGATAACTGCCATATCCTCCTCAAACCATTCATATAAAAATATTTTTTCAATGACATAGTCCTTCATTGTTTGATTAGGAATTAAGCCATTGTAAAACAATAATAAAATCTTTGCGCATTTTTTCCATAAGTGGGTGGAGTAAAAATCCTCTAAATTTTCCTCCATATAGTTTAGTATTGTTAATACAAGTCGTTCTTTGGCACTAAGTGTCCCATTTTTGTTTACCTTAAAAGGAGTAACTTTTAGTTCTACACCAATTTTTTCAAAGTCAGCTTCTGAATCACTATTTGGCTGATAACCATAGAAATATTTTTCAATATAATTTCCATACTGTCCTTTTGACTTCATACTAATTGCTTTATCTTGGACCTCAGAGACTACTCTATCATTATAATCGTCATATGATTTATAAAGCGAACGATTATACTCTTCCATAACATCGGAAAATTTTCTATCTAATAGTTTGTGAGAATATTCAATAACACTATCGATATCTTCATCGTTATAGTTAAATAAGTTTTGATCCATTTTCTTCTCCTATCTTTTATATTATATCAAATTAAACTAAAGCAAGCATTAATACTTGATCAATTATCGAAAATAGTATATAATGGATTAAACTGTAAAATATTAAGGAGAAAAGATGAAAGTTCTCGAACTATTTGCTGGAGTTGGCGGTTTTCGCATAGGATTAGAAAATGCCGATAAGCAACTCTTTAAAACAAAATGGGCAAACCAATGGGAACCATCTCGTAAATCTCAAGATGCATTTGAGGTCTATGATTATCACTTCCCCAATAGCGAAAACATCAATATTAGTATTTCTGATATAACAGACGAACAATTCTCCAAAATGGATGCCGATATGATTGTCGGTGGTTTTCCTTGCCAAGATTACTCAGTTGCGCGTAGCAAGAAAGATGAAAAAGGAATTGAAGGGAAAAAAGGAGTTTTATTTTGGGAGATTATTAGAGCAACGGAAATAATTAAGCCAAAATATTTAATCCTAGAAAATGTAGATAGACTTTTAAAAGCACCTTCAAAACAAAGAGGACGTGATTTTGCAATTATGCTCACAGCTTTTAATAATCTTGGATATTCTGTAGAGTGGAGAGTTATTAATGCTGCTGATTACGGAAGAAGCCAACGAAGACGCCGTGTATTCTTTTTCGTATATCGAAATGATACTGTATTTGCAAAAAAGATTGATAATCTTTACGAAAAAAAGGAAGAAATTTTTGAAGATAATAGGTATGATGACTATATTTTCAATCAAGGCCTATTTGCAAAACAATTTCCTATTAAACCTATAGCAGTTAAAAATCGCCATGTGTTTTATGAGTTACCAAATGATATAGTTGAAGTTTCAGATACTTTTACTGGTACCGTTTGGAATACAGGAATTATGAGACATGGAAAATACTATTCTATTGATACAGAACCTAATTACAATGGCAACCCTATCACTCTAGGAGAAATTCTTCAAGATGAAGAGGAGGTCCCAGAGAAATATTTCATTACAGATCCAGCAAAATTGGAAAAATTCCAATTCTTACGAGGTCCTAAACGAATAGAACGTACTTCTGCCACTGGACATACTTATATCTATTCTGAAGGAGGTATGGCTCCTTATGACGATTTAAATTTACCTGGTCGAACAATGTTAACTTCTGAAGGTACCGTCAATCGTTCTACCCATTTTCTTAAAGTTAATGGCAAATACCGTCTTATAACTCCAGTTGAAGCAGAACGCCTTCAAGATTTTCCAGATAATTGGACAGCTAAAAAGAAATTGTCAGATGGATCTATTGTCAACGTTTCTGATAAAATGAGAATGTTCTTTATGGGAAATGCTTTAGTTACTGAGATTGTAAAAGAAATTGCTAAGTTTATTAAAGAAATTGATTGATTTATCTGAAACAAAAAAGAGGTGTGAGCCTCTTTTTTGTTTATCTATATCCTTACCTGTCTGTCTTCTGACCGCTGGCCTGTGACAAACATGGTAAAGGTGGCTTTGCAGACATTTCTGCCTTCTTGATTGGTGATATCCACATCCACGACACAAGTTGTGCGACCTTGATGGACACATTCTCCTTTAATGGTCAGTACATCGTCAAGTTTTCCTGCCTTAAGGTAGTTGATAGAGGACTGAAGCGTCACTCCATCAAGCCCCAGCGAGATAACCACTAGACCACTAATCTGGTCACAAAGGGTGAAGAGATAGCCTCCATGGGCATTGCCATAGTAATTGAGCGACGAGTCCACTACTTTTGTCGTCACCACAACATGACCGTCTCTCATTTTTTCTATTTCGTAATTTTCAAAAGCAGATATAGCATCAAAATGAAAATCTTTCATCGTTTCCTCCTGATAGTTCAAACGACACTATGATACTACTTTTTATAGGACTGTGCAAGGAGAAAGATCCTAGTCTGGCAAAATTCCGACCTGTTCTACAAAGCGCATAAAGGCTGCCTGTCCTTGTTCCGTCTGCTTGTAAACCCCCGCGTCCTCCAGAACACGTGCAAAGATAGCACCCACAGAGTCCTTGACGATTTCAAGGGCTTTTTCTTTATCTTTTAGGTCTGGATGTTGGACTTTGAGCTGGTCTGCCCATTTCTGATGATAGTCGGCAACTGAGACTTCTTCTCCTACGAGGTAGCTAGCAACTTGCTCCACTTCTGCTTTCAAACGAGGTGGTAAGATAGCCAAGCCCATGACCTCAATCAAGCCGATATTTTCCTTCTTGATATGTTGGACATCCTTGTGGGGATGATAGATACCATCCGGATGCTCTGGCGATGTCTGATTGTCACGCAAGACCAAGTCCAACTCAAACTGACCATCGCGTTTACGAGCAATGGGTGTGATGGTGTGATGCGGTGTCCCGTCTGTCTCTGCCAAAATTTGCACTGCAGGGTCTGAATACTGGCGCCATTTCTGTAAAATCTTGTCACCCAAGTTGATCAAATCTTCTTTTGAATCCGAGGTCAAACGTAGCACTGACATAGGCCACTTGACAATCCCAGTCTTGACCTGATCAAAACCAGCAAAACAAAAAGTCTTTTGCAAAGGAGCCAATTCCATAGGAAATACGTGACGACCTCCCTGATAGTGGTCATGAGTCAGAATAGAGCCTCCCACAATTGGTAAGTCCGCATTTGAACCCGCAAAATAGCCCGGAAACTGGTCTACGATATCCAGCAGGCGCTCAAAGCTCTGACGACTGATAGCCATGGGACGATGCTGACCATCTAAGAAGATACAGTGCTCATTAAAATAAGCATAGGGCGAATACTGGAAGCCCCACTCCTGACCCACCATTTCAAAACGAATAATGCGGTGATTGCTGCGAGCTGGGTGGTTAACTCGACCATGATAGCCCTCATTCTCTATACAAAGCTGACATTGAGGATAATTGCTAGCTTGCACCAACTTGGCCGCCGCAATTTCCTTTGGATCCTTTTCAGGCTTAGAGAGGTTAATGGTAATCTCAAGTTCTCCATAGTCAGATGGAACGCGATAAGCGATATTCTTAGAAATAGCCTTGAGCTTGATGTAGTCATTTTTCTGGCTGAGCTGGTAAAAATCCCCTATCGCCTGCTCAGGAGAGTGAGCATAGGTTGTCCAAAAGTCACGATTAACCTGACTTGGACAAGGAGTTACCAAGTCCATCAGTTCAGAACCGAGGATTTCACGCGCAGTCTGACTGTCCTCAATCGTCTCTAATCGAACCGCTTCCTCGACTAACTGGTCCTTGAGGTCAATCAACTCATCCAGATCCGTCTCAACTTTCAAAACGCCTTCACCCACTCGTGCTAAGACACGATTGGTTAGGTAGATTCGATCCATTTCCTCAAATGAGCTTTCAGCAATGACTTCCGTGATAAATGCATCTAGAACTCCTTGACTCATTGATTCTCCCTCTTACTTTCTAAATAGTCTCTGACAGCATCTAAATCCTGAAAAACTTGTTCTGTTTTATTTAAGAAAGACTGTGCTGGCATTTTTAAGTCTGGAATACAAATAACTGGTATCCCAGCTCTATACGCTGCTTCAATCCCTGCTTCACTATCCTCTAATACTAAGCAATTCTCTGGTAAAACATTCAAATCACTACAGGCCTTTAAAAATATATCAGGGTAAGGTTTGCTTCGCTTTACATCTTTTGCAAAAACTAGATGGTCAAATAGGGACAGTATCCCATTACTATCCAAAATCATTCTAGCTCTAGATTCAACACTTGAAGTTGCTAGAGCGATTGGAATACCTTCTCTTTGCAAAAAAGCAAGCAAATTTTTAGCACCTTTTTTTAAATTTACACCTTTGGCTAATATTCGAGCTTCCAGTTCATAAACTTTTTCCAAGGTTTGGTCAAAGTTCCAAGGTAAATCATAGTTATCTAAAAATCGTTGAACATTCTCCTCTTCCCTATGTCCACTGTATTCTCTAGAATATGTTTCTTCTGTGAAAGGAATTCCAAAATCTTTAAGCAATTCTTGATAAACTTTTAGAGAAATGATCTCAGTATCAGCTAATAAGCCATCTAAATCAAATATTACAGCGTCCATTTACTTCTCTCCTAGTCTAAAACGCGAGTGCCACCTGCAACTTCAGCGATATAGAAGCTTGGAGCATATCCAACGACTTCCTCATAGTGCTTGCCAACAGCTGCTTTAAAGGCCTCAACAGCATCTTTTCGCACCAAGGCAATGGCACAGCCACCAAATCCTGCCCCTGTCATACGAGCACCCAGAACACCTTCCTGAGCCCAAGCTGTGTGAACAAGGGTATCCAATTCCAAGCCAGTTACTTCATAGTCATGCTCCAAAGAAACGTGAGATGCATTCATCAAGCGACCAAAGGTTTCCAAATCACCTGCTTGAAGGGCTGCTTGAGCTTTAAGAGTACGTTGGTTTTCAAGCACAGCATGGCGAGCACGTTTTAAGCGATTTTCATCTTTAATCAGATAGCTGTATTGGTCAAAGGCCCACTCATCCAATTCACCCAAGGTCTGAATATCCAAGGCAACTTGCAATTCTTCCACAGCTTTTTCACACTCAGCACGGCGTTCATTGTACTTAGAGTCCGCCAGTTCACGACGTTTGTTGGTGTTCATGATAACAACGACATTGTCCTTCAAATCAAGTGGCACCAAGTCGTACTCCAAAGTGTTGGTATTCAGGTAAATGGCACGTTGGTCAGCACCCATACCGATGGCAAACTGGTCCATGATACCAGAGTTTACTCCGATAAAGTTGTTTTCTGTTTGTTTTCCGATTTTAACCAAATCCAAACGGTCTAGTTTTAAACCAAAGAGATGCTCTGCCACAACCCCTGTCAAGAGTTCCAAGGATGCTGAAGAGGACAAGCCTGCACCATTTGGGATATTCCCATAAACATAAAAATCAAACCCTTTGTCAATCACATGCCCAGCTTCTTGCAAGAAATGAAGAACCCCTTTTGGATAGTTGGTCCAGCTGTGCTCTTTTTCAAATTTGAGGTCAGCAAGAGGCACTTCGATGATACCCTTGTCCTCAAAGTTGGCTGAGTAGAAACGCAAAACTTGATCGTCACGCTTGCGAGCTGCACCATAAGTTCCCAAAGAAATAGCAGCTGGAAAAACGTGACCACCGTTGTAGTCCGTGTGTTCACCAATCAGATTGATACGACCTGGTGAAAAGAAAGTTTGGTCTGCTTCTTGACCAAAAACGGCAAGAAAATCTTTGCGAAGGGCTTCAGTAGTAAGATCTTGTGTCATATAAATTCTCCTTTGACTGTCCGTTAAGTCATCTTAACGTGTAATCGTTTTCTTCTATTGTATCCAAGGGATTTACCAAGGTCAATCCTTTTTACTGAACTTTTACTAAACTATCAGTAAAAATCAGAAAAATATGATATACTAACCTAAAAGGAGGAGGATTTATGGCTACCTTAAAAGACATCGCACAGCTAGCCTCTGTCTCTATTGCGACCGTATCTCGTGTCCTCAATCGCGACCAGAGCCTATCTGTCACAGAAGAAACCAGACACCGTATTTTAACCGTCGCGGAAGAGCTAGGCTATACTAAGCACCTCAAGACAGGCGAATCCCACAAACCAAAGCAAAAGATTGCCATTATCCAATGGGTCAGCGAACAAGGGGAGTTGGAAGATCTCTACTACTACCAGATTCGTCTCGGTATTGAAAAAAGAGCCCAAGAGTTGGACTATGATATCTTGCGCTATTTTAATGACCATCCTTTTACACTGAGCGAGGAAGTGATTGGCATTCTCTGCATCGGAAAATTTAGCCGAGCTCAGATTGCTGCCTTTGAAGAATACCAAAAACCTCTAGTCTTTATAGACAGCGATACCCTCTCATTAGGTCATACCTGTATTATCACTGACTTTTACACTGCTGTGAAACAAGTTGTAGACCATTTCCTCAGCAAAGGTATGAACCATATCGGAATTCTCACAGGCCTTGAGGAAACAACCGACCAGGAAGAAATTATCCAGGATAAGCGACTAGAAAATTTCAAAGACTATACCCAAGCAAATGGAATCTACCATGAAGAACTGGTCTTTCAGGGGAGCTTTACTGCCCAGTCTGGCTATGACTTGATGAAGGAGGCCATTCACAAGCTAGGAGAACAACTCCCACCAGCCTTTTTCGCAGCCAGCGATAGTTTAGCCATCGGTGCCCTCCGTGCCTTTCAAGAATCTGGAATTAGCCTACCAGACCGCGTCAGCCTCATTTCTTTTAACGACACTAGCCTGACCAAGCAGGTCTATCCTCCTCTTTCTAGCATTACCGTCTATACCGAAGAAATGGGCCGAGCAGGTATGGATATTCTTAACAAGGAAGTCCTCCACGGTCGCAAAATACCTAGCCTAACCATGCTGGGAACCAGACTGACTTTGAGAGAAAGTACGCTGCCATAACTCAACAAATATACCAACGCAAAAAATCCTAATAGAGAGTCTCAAATCTCCATTAGGATTTTCATTGTTAATCCATCACAATCATAGACTTAATGGTCTTGCGTTCATCCATATCTTTATAAGCCTGGTCGATATCTTCCAGTTTATAACTTGAAGTAAAGACGCGACCTGGATTGATGTCTCCATCAAGAACCGCTTTTAACAAAACTTGTTTGTCATAAGTGGTAACTGAGGCTGCTCCACCTGCCACTGAAATATTTTGGGCAAAGGTTGAACCAAGGGCACGGTTATTATAATGTGGAACACCGACAAATCCCATGCGTCCTCCATTATGAAGGACTCCAAGGGCCTGCTCAACGGCTGCTTCAGTCCCAACACATTCAAGGGCTGCATCTGCTCCACCACCGAGGATTTCACGCACCTTGGCAATTCCCTCTTCGCCACGTTCAGCCACAACAGCTGTCGCCCCTGATTCCAAGGCCATCTTTTGGCGGTCTTCATGACGGCTCATAAGGATAATTTGTGATGCACCACGCATCTTAGCTGCAATGACAGCGCATTGACCAACAGCCCCATCACCGATAACGACCACCTTGTCGCCCTTTTGCACATTAGCAACACGCGCCGCATGATAGCCTGTCGGCATGACATCAGCAAGTGTCAAAAGTGACTTGAGCATGCCTTCGCTATAATCTGAAGGTTGACCTGGAATTTTCACAAGTGCCCAATTAGCAAAGTGGAAACGGATGTACTCTGCTTGGACCCCGTTAGACCAGTTGGTGCCAATATGGCGGTCACAAGTCCCATCATAGCCAGCGCGACAGGCATCACACTCCCCACAGCCATGGGTGAAAGGTGCGATGACAAAGTCTCCTGATTTTACTGTAGTAACGTTCTCACCAACTTCTTCGATAATTCCGATAGCCTCATGACCGCTATTTCTATGTCCTTCTTCGATTTCTGGATTACGGTAACTCCAGAGGTCCGAACCACAAACGCAAGTACGGACAATGCGGATAATAGCATCATCTGCTTCTATAATTTGCGGACGTTCAATTGTAGCAAGTCCAACCTTGCCTGCCTTTGTATATACTGCTGATTTCATTTAAAATTTTCCTTCCTTGTAAAGTTTAATTTTGAGATTTAAGCGATTTAAAGCCGTCTGTAACTGAGAAAAGCGCTCTTCTAATTTTTTCTTTTCCTCTTCTAAAATACCAAGCCTTCCCTCTCGCGTTTCATCCCCCTTTTGGTAGAGCGACATATAGTCAACTAAACTGTCTACAGAGACACCCGCCGAACGGAAACACTTAATAAATTCCAGTGCTTCTATATCCTGATCTTGAAAGTCACGAATCCCAGTTACAGTTCGAGTAATCGGTGGCACAAGACCAACTCGCTCATAATACCGAATCGTATCCGCTGAAATTCCCAATAAGTCGCTGACAGATTTAATATTCATATACTAGCCTCCTTTCATATCCTTCATTGAATTTAAGCAATGATAACTCACTTATCTTATTATACAACTTTGAGTTGACTCCAAGTCAAACATTTTGCATCTAAAAGAAAAATTCTTTTAATTACCAAATTTTTAAAATATTTAAACTGGAAAGAAAATACTCTATTTCAAATAACATAGGGGTTCAATCATTCTTGACTCTATACTAATGATGCCCATGCTTCTGCTCTAACTCTCTCACTCTCCGTCTATGTTGCGCATGATTGCTTTGACTGCTATCTACTTCAATAGTGATATTCTGCACGCCTCTTTCTTCTAAAAATTGACGCACTACTTCTTTGGTTTCCATCATCTGTTCCCAGTCCTTGATACAAATGTGAACAATAGCATTATTCTCTAGACCATCCATGGACCAAATGCTAAGTTGATTAACACTTTTGACATTGGGTAGAGCCTCTAAATCTTTCTCCAAATCACTTGTCTCGACCCCTTCTGGCACAGCATCTAGGAAAATTTTTAGTGCACTCCAAAAGCGTGGAATGGCTTTCGACAGAATAAAGATGGAAATAACCAGAGATAAAAGCGGATCGAGGATATACCAGTCCGTAAATCGAAGAATAATCGCCATTAGAATGACAGCCAACCAACCAAGAGTATCTTCCAAAAAATGCAAGCTAAGAATAGATTCATTCTTTGTTTTTCCCTTACGAACTACCAGACTAGCTAGCACATTGATAGCTACCGCAATGATTCCCAGCCAGAGAATCCCTTCCTCATTAACGGGTTGCGGGTGAGCGATCTTTGTGACATTTTCCAAAATCACTAGGACAGACCCTATCATAAGAATCACAGCCGTTAGCATGGCCCCTAAAAGACTAAAACGTTTGTAACCCAAGGTGTACTGTCTATCTTCTTCACGATTGGAAATCGTTTCTAAAAGGGCAGATATGCCAATGGCTATAGCATCTCCCAAGTCATGAACAGAATCAGCAAGAACTGCACTCGAACCAAAGATTCCTCCTGCGATAAACTCAACAATCGCATAGCTTAAATTTAAGAAAAAAGCTAACCAGATAGATGTTTTAGAACTCATTTCTCTCCCTCCTTTGGTATAATGGGTATATACATACTTCTTTCATTTGTATTATCTAATAAAATCCAAAGAAAGGATAGAAGCAAACTGTCAGTCCTGTTCAGTTCTGAACAGTTTGTCACTAGTGTCTATATGACAAAAAGAGACCGTCGAGTCAGCAAGACGAAAAAAGCCATCTACCAAGCTTTTTTACAACTTTTGAACGACAAGGGCTATGATGCCACTACTGTTCAGGATATCATTGACCTAGCAGATGTTGGGCGCTCCACTTTTTACTGTCACTACGAGAGTAAGGAACTCCTTTTAGATGAGCTCTGTCGCTACCTCTTTCATCATCTCTTTGAAAGGGAAGGACACTTGACTACCGAGGACTACCTCGCACATATCTTTTTACATTTTCAGAAAAACCAGGACCATGTCACCAGTCTCCTTTTTTCCAAAAACGACTACTTCCTCCGCCAACTACACAGGGAACTCAAACACCACGTTTATCCCATGGTGGCGGATGACTTGCAAGAAGCCTATCCAAACATTCCGGACTCCTACCTCCAGCATTTTGTTGTAACGAACTTTATCGAGACCCTAACTTGGTGGCTAAAAAAAGGAAAATCTTATACCGAAAACCAAGTGGTGAAATTTTACCTTGATGTAATAGAGATGACCTCTACAACTCCACTTGATAACTAAGCCTGAAACTCAGAAAGGAACCAACTATGTTAACTTCGATGATTCTAGGAATACTAACAATTGTACTAGCTCTCGCCTTCTCATTGCTTCACCTTGCTGCTGCTTTTTCAGCCATGAAACAAAAGAACTACAGTGGTTGGCAGTTGCCTCACATCTCTGGCTCTAGCCATCTTTTACTTCGTTCCAGTTGCAACCATTCTTCTATGGATTGTGGGTTCGAGTATCGTCTGCTATGGAGCCTACTGGAACGGCCAACAGAAAGAAAAGCAACATATCTCGCACCACATCGTTCGTATAACGACCGCTATTATCATTACGGTATTATTCATTTTGCTCTAACACAAAAAGGATCAGATGATCCTTTTTTACTTTTTAAGCGCTTTTTGCTGCCTTGCTCCACTGATACCACCCAACTAGACTATTGATCAAGTAAATCAGGTATTTTCCTTGGATTTGCAGGCTTTCTCCCCACCAGAGATAGATTGAAAAGACAGTAGTAGCAGCCCAGAATATCCACTGTTCACGGTAAACAGCTGTCATGAGGATTTGTCCTACACCATTGGTCGCATCAGTGATAGAATCACGATAGGGACGATTAGCTCCGATAGACTGATAAATAAACCCAAAGGCCAACCACCAAAGAACACTAATAGAAAGATACTTTGTCCAACCCTTGCCGTCTAGTTTACGTGCGACAAACTCTTGTTGTTCTTTCTTAAACTGGGCTTGATAAATCCAAACCAAGAGACCAATTGGCTGCATAATTGTAAAATAGAGAGTTGTTAAAACCTCACCATAGAAGCCTTTCTGCAAAGCCAAGATAAGGTAAATGACAGAGTTAATCAAACCAAAAAGGTAATTACTTGCTCGACCTTCTGATACAAAGATGACACAGATAATTCCAGTCAGGCTACAAATCATCCCAACCCAGTCAACAATGCGGTGTTCATAAATCAACTCAAGCCAGATTGGAAAACTTCCTAAAACTAGCAGGTAAAGCCACTGGGAAAAACTACGATTGGCAAAGAGGTCATTCCAGATAGCCTTCATAGTTCCTGAAAATCCTAAATCAGCCATAGCAGCAACCATACGGCGGTAACCGCCAGACATTTCACCAAGAGTAATTTTGATATTCTTGAGTTTTGTTTACAAATAAGTCGTCATATTTTCTCCTTTTGTTTTTAAAGAGCCGTGTCTGGATAGACTTTCGGACGCAACGCTCTATTATATATCTACTGAACTGTCTATACACAGGATTTCCATCCTTAGTCGACATGAGCTGGAAATCTCTATTTGTTAAGTAGTTCACAACACATTATACACCTATTTTGTGAATAGTCAAGTGTATTTACAGTAAAATTTTAGAAAATCCTGAAAATTTCCTCTTATTTTCCATTTTGAAAGACATTCAGTAACTCTAATATCAAAAAAGCCCAGACAAGATTGTCTGAGCATTTTTCTATATGGTCGTTTAAGCAAGTTGAGTTTGACATTTTCAAACTATTTCTTCAACAAACCTTGTTCTTGTAAAAACTCCTTGGCTACTTGTTCTGCTGACTTGCCTTCAACACCGACTTGGTAGTTGAGCTGGCTCATCTGGCTTTCCGTGATTTTACCAGCCAATTTATTGAGAACTGTCTCCAACTCAGGATGTTTCTTGAGAAGAGCTTCTTTCATGAGTGGTGCCCCTTGATAAGGCGGGAAGAGTTGCTTGTCATCCTCCAAGACCTGTAAATCATAACGTGCCAACTCTGCATCTGTCGAATAGGCATCTGTGATTTGAATATCGCCTGACTGAATTGCCTGATAGCGAAGAGCTGGCTCCATGGTCGCTACGTTGAGATTGAGACCATACATTGATTGCAAGCCCTTATTTCCATCCTCACGGTCATTAAATTCGAGAGTAAAACCGGCCTTCAACTGTCCTTCCACTTTTTTCAAGTCCGAAATGGTTTTCAAGCCATATTCTTGAGCAATCTTTTTCGGAACGGCTACAGCGTAGGTGTTTTGATAAGACATAGGTTTTAGATAGGCCAGATGATCCTGTTTGGCAATGCCATCACGCGCCACTTGATAAACCTGATCTGGCTCATGACTCACTTTCGGTGAGGGCTGAAGCAAACTTTCAGTCACCGTACCGGTAAATTCAGGATAGATATCAATATCCCCTTTTTTCAGAGCTTCATAGAGGAAGCTAGTTTTCCCAAAATTCGGTTTAACAGTCGCAGTCATACTGGTATTTTCTTCAATCAGCAACTTATACATATTAGCCAAAATTTCGGGTTCTGGTCCCAATTTCCCAGCAATCACCAAGTTTTCTTTCTCTTTTTGAGCTAAGAGGGCTGGACTATAAGACAGACCGAGTAATATGGTCACCAAGGCAAAACCAGAGAAAATCGTTCTCAATTTTGCTTTTTCCATCACTTTTAGTAGGAAGTTAAAGGCAATGGCCAGCACTGCAGAAGAAAGGGCCCCAATCAAAATCAGACTGGTATTATTGCGGTCAATTCCCAAAAGGATAAAGGAACCCAGTGTTGCCGTACCAATAATCAAGACCGCTGCCGTCCGAATACCAGACATTATGACAGGCATGGCAAGTGGAATTTCAAACTTCTTGAGACGCTCCCACCTGGTCATCCCAAAGGCAATCCCAGCCTCTTGTAGACTTGGATCAATCCCCTTTAGTCCAGTGATGGTATTTTGCAAAATCGGGAAAATCGCATAAATCACTAGTGCTGTCAAAGCAGGCAAGGTTCCAATTCCCATCAAGGGGATAAAGAGTCCCAACAAGGCCAGAGACGGGATAGTCTGGAAAATTCCTGCAATCTGCAAGACCCAGTCCGCCAACTTCTCATGATAGCGAAGATAAACAGCCAAGGGAATAGCAATAAAAATAGCTAGTAATAAGGTCAAAAGCGACAACTGCAAATGTTGAGATAGAGCTGTTACCCAATCACCAAAACGCTCCTGAAAAGTTGATATCAAATTAGTCATGAACACTACCTCCAAACAAGTCTGCTACAAAGTCTGTTGCAGGAGCCTTTAATATCGTCTCAGGATTCGCCACCTGACGAATCTCTCCATCCTGCAAGACAGCAATACGGTCACCTAATTTCAAAGCTTCATCCGTATCATGGGTCACAAAAATCGTTGTCATACCAAACTCTTTATGCAATTCTTTCGTCAGAACCTGTAGCTGTTTTCTCGAAATAGCATCCAAGGCTGAAAAAGGCTCATCCATGAGGAGAATCTTAGGCTGACCAATCATGGCACGGACAATCCCGACCCGTTGCTGTTCCCCACCAGATAATTCACTAGGAAGTCGATTCCCATAGTCAGCTACTGGTAAACCAACCTTAGCCAAAAGCTCTTCTGTTTTCGTCGCTATTTCTTCCTTACTCCACCCCTTCATCTCCGGAATGAGGGCAATATTTTCCGCAACCGTTAGATTGGGAAAAAGAGCAATGGCCTGTAAAACATAACCAGTAGAAAGACGAAGCTCCCGCTCATCATAGTCTTTGATGCGCTTGCCATCCATGTAAATATTTCCATCAGTCGGTTCCAAAAGACGGTTAATGATCTTGATCATGGTCGTCTTACCAGATCCAGAAGGACCCACTAAAACCATGAATTCCCCATTCTCAATCCGTAAATTGACATCTCTCAAAACATCTTTTTCTGTGTAGCGTAGCGCTACATTTTTGTATTCAATCATTCTTTGTCCTCAATTTAAAATTTTCCTCGATTAGTCAAGTCTTCTACCTTAGGCATGGCTTCCTTATTATCCCAATGCTCCACAATCAAGCCATTCTCCAAACGGAAGATATCATACTGGGCATAGGCAACCCCATCAATCTGAGTCTGCCCATAGCTGACCACATAATTTCCTTGTCCCAAAAGCTGGAAAACAAAGTCGAAAGTAACACCATGTTCAGCCACATAATTTTTATAGGCCTGACTTCCTTGTCCAATCTCATGATTATGCTGAATCAAATCTTCTGCCACATAATCACTCCACTGCTCTAGTTCGCCGTTTTGAAAGATTTCTGTCAAGAAACGACGGACTAACTTTTTATTTTCTGCTGTCTTGTCCAAATCCTTGATCTCAAAATCTCCAAAAATCTGGTCTAATTGGTCATTTTCAGGCGTTCGATAGTAGTCAATCACATCCCAATGCTCCACGATACGACCATTCTCATCCGCACGGAAAGTATCTGTCGTCACCCATTGAGCTTCCCCACCATTGAGATATTGATGAACATGGACGAAGACTAGATTGCCGTCTTCAATAGTGCGAACAATTTTCATCTCACGCTCGGGATAGCGCTCAAAGAAATTTGCAAAGAAAGCCGCAAACCCTTCTTTCCCATCTGGCACACCTGTCGAGTGTTGAATGTAGGTATCTCCTACGGACTGAGCTTGAGCCTCAGCAACTCGTCCATCTTGAATAGCATGAATGTATAGGTTGTGAGCATTTTTCACTTGTTTTGACATGATTTATGCCTCTTTTTCTTTTAAATTTTCTAAGATGCGTTCCTGATAGCTTTCAAACTGACGGATTTCTTCTTCAGAGAAGCCTTTATAAAAAATTGCATCTAATTTTTGACTGACACGATTGCCCACTTCTTTCTGCGACCAACCTTGCTCTGTCAACTTGACATATTTCTTTCTCTTATCTATTCCACATGGGCTAATGATGACCAGGTTTTGCTCCTCAAGCTTCTTAATCATGGTTGTCAGCGTATTATTGGCAAGTCCCGTCGCCAGCGCAATATCTGTTGCCGTAGCGCAACCTGTCTCACTATTCCATAACACCGTGAGAATCTTGCCCTGTTCACTCCGATAAAGAGCTTCAGGATCCTGACTCAGTAACTTTTGAAAAATCCTCCCATTCAACAAACGAATATTATGGGCTACCAAATGACTATCTTTCATGATCTCTCCAATTTGTTTCTATATCGAATTGTTTTTATTGTAACACCTCTCATTCCATCTGTCAACTATTTCGATTTAGAAATAATTTTCACCAACAAAAAAGACCTCCTACCTAGAGTAGAAGATCTTCACTATTTATTAACTTAATCTGTCATTTCGGACACCAAGGTTCGATGTTCCAGTGGTAGACTGCACATAACTAGCAAGAAGATGAATCCTGACTGAATCCAAAAGAGAGCCAAGTCAAAAATTCCATGTACAGCAACTACTGTAAGGAAGGAGAGATAAAGACCGATAATTGGTCGTTTGCCAGACTCCTGACTCATATCCATCATCATGTGAACCGGAATCACCGAAGAAATGGATAGGAGAATGGTTCCAATCAAACCATAACTCAAAATAGTATCGATGTAAAGACTATGAGCGTGCTCGTGGTAAGGTGCATGGATTCTCGGGAAAGAATTCATATAGGTCAATGGCCCCTCCCCCCAAAAAGGATTTTGCTTAAACAAGGCCATCCCAGCATCCCAGATAGAAATGCGTTCTTCCATAGAAGAATCTAAAGTTCCCATCCGAACTCCCAAATCACTAGAAAAAAGGAAACTCAAGCCAATCGCAAAGACCCCAATACTAAGCCAAAAGGCCTTCCAGTTTTTAATGGTTGTAAAGAGATAAATGATGGCACCAGCGATGATGGCAGGAAAGGCTGTTCTATTTTGCGTAAAATTCAAACCAAATAGATTCACAAAACCTGCTAGCACGCAAAAGACTTTCAACCATCTTAACTTCGTCGTTGTAAAGAGATAAAAGGCAATCATGATACAGAAGCAACAGATAATCCCATAATAGTTAGGATTAAAGAAGGTCACCTCTGCACGGTTTTGGTGCCATACCTGCATATTAGGCGAAAGAAAGGCGTAGTTAAATTTCTTTACAATTTGGAAATGCTCCAAAGTAGCAAAAACAGCAGAGAGCACACTACCAAACAAGATTGTCTGCAGTATCAGTCGAAAGAAAGCATGTGTCAGACGTTTCTGGTAGAAGCTAAAGAAAATGAGGAAGAGAAACATCAGTAAAGATGCAACCAATCCAAGCCAGTTCTTGGCGACGATAGAGATGATACTACTGTAGACAATAAAAAAGAGAAGTACAGGATGTTTGGCTAATCCTTTGATAATTCCCTTCATCTCCCCAGTAACAAGTAAACCTATCAAATATAAAGCAAAGAGTGATAAGAACAAATAAAAAGGTAAAAAGATACTCATGATCATCAGATACAAAAAGAAATCTTTTTTCGAAAGCCCTCTTATCTTATCCAGTAATCCAATTGATTTCAAAACGGATCCTTTCTGTTCTGGATTTCTCCAGAAGATAAATGCTAAACTATCTTTATATTCTACCATTTTTTCCGTCATTTGGGAACAATGAACACGTTTTCGCCACAAAAAAAATCTTTCATTAATATGGCACTAGAACTGAATGTTTCTACCGTTTTCCACTACTTGATAGGTCTGACTTTGCAAATCAATTTCTGCTACTGCTGTTACGGACTTGTCTTTATTTTGACGTTTGATTACAATGCTGTGAGCTGTTGGTGTTTCAATGTCAATAGTCCCTTCTAGGTCAAAGGCCTCTGACCGATTACGGAAAGAAAATAGATTGAGAAGGGACTTCACCACAGGACGTTGAACTTCTTCTGCTATTTCCTCATTGCTATAGTAATGACGATTAATATTTCGACCTTCTTTGGTTTCTTCTAATAATTTCAAGTCATTTTTTCCTGCTAATAGACCCACATAGTAAACCTGAGGAATGCCTGGCGCAAAAGCTTGAATCAAACGAGCGAGGAAGTACTTGACATCATCATCTCCAAGTGCAGAATAGTAGGTTGAATTGATTTGGTAGATATCTAGATTGTTATACTCTGCACTAGAGTACTTACGTTTGACATTCGCTCCAACCTTATAGAGCTCATTTGAAGCATAGTCAATTTCCTCATCGGTCAGGATATCCTTGACATCTACCACTCCAATCCCATCATGGGTATCTAGTGTCGTAAATTGCTTCATCGGGCTCATCTTTAACCACTTAGCTAAGCGCTCTGTTCTGGAACTGTAAAGAGTATAAAGGGTCACCATTGGAAGGGCAAAATCGTAAACATAGTAATCATGATCCGCTATTTTAAACTGAATCGAATAGTGTTCATGAATCTCAGGTAAGAGCTCTGCACCGTATTCAGCTCCTATATCCCGGACCTTATCCAATAAGTCCCAAATATCTGGTTCCACAAAGAAATCATTGGTATCCAATTTCTTCACCGCATAAGCAAAAGCATCTAGGCGAATCAAATCACACCCGTTACTTGCTAGATGTTGAATCGTCTTACGGATGAAGCTCATCGTTACTTCTTTGGTCACATCAAGATCAATCTGCTCCTCACCAAAGGTATTCCACAAATGTTCTACTGAACCATCTGCAAAAACGATCTCTTGCTTTGGTGCACGATCCTTACGCTTGTAAATTAAATCTACATCAGCTTGTGTCGGACGGTTTTCCGGCCAAAACTTGTCCCAGTTTAAAAAGAGATCTTTAAATTCACTAGCTTCATGTTTTTCTTGATAGTCCTTATAATATTTAGATTGACGAGAAATATGGTTAATCATAAAGTCAAACATAAGATAATATTTCTCACCTAAACGCTTAACATCCTCCCAATCACCAAACGCTGGATCCACTTCATCATAGTCCACTGGTGCAAATCCGCGATCACCTGTTGACGGGAAAAATGGTAGAAGGTGAACTCCCCCAATAGCATCGCCAAAATGTTCTTCCAAATTCTCATACAAGTCTTTAAGGTTATTTCCAAGACTATCTGAGTAAGTAATCAACATAGTTTTATTTTGAATGGACATAGATGTTCTCCTTTTTCTAATGAAAGCCAAGTCTTATATGACCTGGCTTCGTAAATGAAAGATATTTTTAGATTTTTGTTCAGTACTAATATAGACTGCAATCAACTAAATACGACTTTCTTGTTTTCTACATAGAAATGCCAACAAGCTGAACCGTTCCTCTATGTATGGAATTATAGATTCCATAAGCACTTTCTTACTTCACTGCCCCGTTACTCATTCCTGAAATGATATGTTTTTGGAAGATGAGGTAGACAATTGTTATCGTTACAATTCCCACAATATAAGATGCAAAACTTGGGCCATAGTCATTGAAGTACTGACCTTGGTAGTTGTATTGGAAGAGAGGCAAAGTCCACATCTTGGAATCCTTATTCAGAATCAAGAGTGGCAACATAAAGTCATTCCAGAACCAGAGAGCATTGATAATCAAAGTTGTCGCATGCATGGGCTTCAACATTGGAAAAATGATTCGACGATAAATTGTAAAACGATCAGCTCCATCAATTTCCGCAGCTTCATCCAAACTATCTGGTACACTGATTTTTATATAACCAACATACAAGAAGAGAGTCTGTGGAATAGCATAAGTTAGGTAGAGTATTACTAGCCCCCACATATTTGCTAGACCGAGTTTACTCATCATAACTGTGATGGGAATCATAATCACCTGAAATGGAACAAATATCCCTAAGATCAGGAGCGAATACATAATTGCAAAGGCTTTTTTCTTGGACATATTTCGAGCAATGGAATAAGCTGCAGCTGGTATAAAGAAAGCTACTACAATCAATGATAACACCGTAATAACTGCTGAATTCCAGAAATAGCCTCCAATTCCATCCGAAATCAATCGTTCATAATTACTCAACGTAAAAGGATTGGGCAAACTAAAGAAATGATTCATGATATCCTTAGTTGTTTTGAAAGAACTAAATACCGTTACCAACAAAGGAACAAGTATAAAAATACCACCGACTATCAAGAGGACATATTTCCAAAACTGATTCAATTTTTCTTCTTTTTTCATGTGTAGGACTCCTCTATTAGATTTCAAATTTCTTTGATAGCTTGATTTGGATCAGAGAAACAATTCCAATAATTAAGAATAAAATCAAGGCAATTGCATTCGCATATCCATATTGATTACTCTTGAAAGCATAGTTGTAGACTAAAAGTCCAAGAGACGTTGTAGCATTATTTGGACCACCACTCGTCAACGCAAAAATTTGGTCAAAGGCTGTCAAACCAGACTTAAGAGCCAAGATAAAAACCATTGAGATCGTTGGCAGTAAATAGGGCAATTCAATCTTCCAAAAGGTTTGTTTACTTGTTGCACCATCAATTGATGCTGCCTCTAAAATATCATTTGGAATACTCTGAAGACCAGCAAGAAAGAGAATGATTGGCATAGCTACTCCTTGCCATAGAAGAACAAAAATAGTTGCCACTACCGCTCCAACTGGTGTCCCCAATAGACTCTCTTGTAAAAAGCTAATTCCTAAAATTTTTCCAATCGTTGGAAGACCATAGTTGAAGAATTGTTTAAAAATCAAGGAAACTGTCAAACCAGACAAAACAGCCGGGAAAAAGAACCAAGCTCTAAAGAAGGTCTGCCCCTTCATCTTAGAATTTAAGGCTCGTGCCACAACCATCCCAATCGTAATCTCTCCAATAATCAATGCCAGAGTTAAAATCAAAGTAAAGGCTATGGCTGTGAAGAATTTCCCATCAATCATCAGCAATTTGTAGTTATTTAAACCAACAAATTTATAATTATAGGTCAATCCAGTCCAGTTAGTCAAACTATAGAAAGCACCTTGTACCATTGGAAAGTAAAAGAAGATAGCTTGTAAAGCAAGCGGGATGAGCAAAAATGTCCAACCCCAGTATTTATTTAAAAATTTTCGAATAGCCATATCATCTTAACTCCTATTCTAGTCCAAATCTGCCTTCATTGGATTAAAGAAAGCATTGAGATTGTTTGCCATATTTTTCAGATTTTTATCCATCAGGTAACCTGCACTTAGATTAAAAAAGTCTTCTTCAGAGTTCCAGCGTTGGCCCAACCAAACATAATGTTTGTCCGTAAAAGCCAGTTTAGAAATAGCTGCAAGCGCTGAATCTTCTTTTTCCTGTATGCCTTTCACCGCAACTGGTGATCCATCTACATCATAGTATGACTGCATAGCTTTTGGACTAGTCATATAGCTGATAAATTCTTCGGTTTCTTTCGGATGTTTGGTAGTAGCTGAAGTTGATAATGCCATGTCCCCTGCACCAACAGTGACTTCTTTTCCTACTTCTTCTCCAGGGAAGGCGAACATCCCCACCTCAAATTTTGGATCCTGTTGATTAATTGCAGCTAATGCCCATGATCCTTGTGGCATCATCAAGGCTTTTTCACTCGAAAATGCTACCACCGCATCATTATATGAGGCACCACGCCAACCATCTTGAGCATTATCTGCTAATAAATCGAGTCGTTCTGCATCTGCTTTTAAAATAGCATCATCCGCAGAGATGGCGTTTGGTTTTGAAAAGCGAAGGTAATTATTAGCCGCGTCTCCACTACCCGTAAGAGTAATGAGAGAAAGTTGGTGGTAACCATTTAATGTCCAGCCTTCATTGCCTGCAACCGCAAACGGAGAATTTCCACTATCTTTTATCCTTTTGACAATCTCTTGAAACTCTTTAAAAGTCTTCGGCTCCTCAAGCCCTAATTCTTTAAACTTCGTTTTATTGTAATAGATTCCATAAAGGTTGGCCGTTAAAGGCACACTATAAACTTTATTGTTAATCGCATACTTTTCAGCATAGTCATTCTTGATGTTCTCAAGATAGGGTTTTCCTGTCATATCTGCAAAATAGCCTGCCTTCGCCCACTCCTGAAAATCCATATTTTGAGGATAGATATTAATAATATCTGGAACATCTCCTGATAAAATACGAGTCTTTAGAACAATTCCAGCTGAAGGTACTGTAGTCAGCTTCACATCAATATTAGGGTGTTCCTTCTCAAAATCATCCACTATCTTTTGCAAGGTATCTGCCATCTCGGTCTTCTGGTTAAAAAACTCAATCGTTACCTTGCCATCAGTTGATTGATTGTTCTGACCACAAGCCACGAGGCCTAGTAAACTTGCCCCAGCTACTAAAAGAAAACCTGCTTTCTTATACCATTTCATTGGAATGCCTCCTTGATAAATTTATACGCTTTTATTATAGTCTCTTGAATTTATACTGTCTACTCAAAAAATCTCCTGGTGATAAGGTAGCAGTTAAACCTGCATACATGAGCTCTGCACCCGAGTAAACAATGTTTGTCCCTTCCAGCTCATAAAGCCCTTCCACCTCCAAATCTTTCAGTTTCAAGGTGGTTTCCATTGTTTCCACAACTGATAGGACTCGGACGTAGGTTACAATCGTTTGATTTCCATAGTTAAATTGCACAGCTGCTTCATTGGATTCAGCATCGGGACTGATTAACCTATACTGGTTTCCCAACTGGACTACTGGTCGCAATTCTTTATACAAATTCACCTGATTAGCAATCTCATCCTTCTCTTCATCTGATAAACTTGTCAAATCAAGTTCATAACCCAGATTTCCCATCATTGCCACGTGACCACGAGTTTCCAATGGTGTCATTCGTCCCATCTGATGATTTGGTACTGCTGACACATGAGCCCCCATAGAAATGGTTGGATAGAGATAGGATGAGCCGTATTGAATTGGTAAACGTGCAATAGCATCAGTATTATCACTTGCCCAGACTTGAGGGAAATAACGCATCATACCAAGATCATTTCGTCCACCACCACCAGAGCAGGACTCAAAGAGAATATGGTTGTGCTTCTCTGTCAGATACGAAACGAGTTCGTAAAGCCCCAACATATACTGATGAGACTGCATCTGGGTTTCCAAGTAGGCTGAACCATTCCCCAGGTTAGTAATATTACGGTTCATATCCCATTTGATGTAGTCAATATCATGATGAGAGAGGAGTTCATCTAAGACATTTTTCAAATATTCTACTACCTGAGGATTAGCAAGATTAAGTACTAATTGATTTCGAGAATAGGTATGCTCATAACCTGGAACCTGAATAGCCCAGTCAGGATGTTTACGATACAAGTCGCTATCAACAGAAATCATCTCCGGTTCTAACCAAAGCCCAAACTGCAAACCTCTTTCATGGATCGCTGAAATCAGACTTTCTAGACTTCCACCCAGCTTTTTCTCATTAACAACCCAATCACCTAAAGCACGATTATCATCAAAGCGATTACCAAACCACCCATCATCTAATACAAAAAGTTCTATTCCAACTTTCTTAGCTTCATCAGCTAGTTCTAACAGTTTTTCTCTCTGAAAGTCAAAGTAGGTAGCTTCCCAGTTATTGATTAGAATTGGACGCTCTTTTTTAGAAAATTTACTTGGCATAATGTGCTTAAGTACAAAATTCTGACTTTCATGACTAATACCAGTTAATCCCTTATCTGAATAAGTCACAAAAGCTACCGGTGTTTCAAAGTCTTCCTCAGGATCTAACTTCCAAGAAAAATTTTCTGGATTAATCCCAATAGCAACCCGAACTTCATTCAATTGATTCTTTTGGACAAAAGCTTCAAAGTTTCCACTATACATCAGTTGAATAGCAAACACATTCCCAGCATCATCTGTAACTCCTCGATCACATAATAGAAGAGCTGGTGTTTGAGCATGCCCAGAAGCTCCACGGTTCGAACTAATCGAAAAGATTCCTTGCTCTACCTGTTGACGTCGGACAGTCTTTTCACGAGCATAAGCTCCCTGTAAAGTCACTATTTCGTAAGCTGCAGCGGGAAAATCAGCCATAAAAGAAAAGTCCTTATGAATGACAACTTCCTGATTACTATTATTCTCCAATTTGCTATAACTAGCAATTGTCGCATCATTATCAAAAGCTGTATAATACAAAGTCAGACTAAGTTTAGCTTGAGGATCTTTTAAAATCAAGACAAGAGTCTCTGTATCATCCATGCTGTGAGGAGAAGGTAAGCCCTGTGGACCATTCTGACCTTTTAAAATCTTTGCTTCTACAAATCGAAAGTTTGTTACTTCAGTTGCATCATGTTGAACCTGTAAAGTTGGTTTTCTAAAGTCACCCAAACCATGTTGTCCAAAAATCTGACGTTGCGTATCCAAACTAAAGGTTCGATTAGTAGCTATGGGATTACCAGAAAAAGCATGATCGCGTTCGTAAACACTATTAGCCTCTCTATAGTTCTTAATAGTCTTTCCTAAATGTTTTAATAATAAGAACCCATCCCTATTTTCAATAATCAAACTTAAACCTTTACTCTCAACGTAAAATAGATTATTCTCTATTCGAACTCCCATAAATTGTACCTCATCTATTTCTTGATAAAATTTTAGCACATAAAAGCGCTTTCTAAAATAGAGAAATGTCTACAAAGTATGGTAAAATGTTAGGTAGGAGGTGGCCCATGCTCGTTTTTTCAGAATACCAGACTGGAACAATTGATCTTTCTCTTAGCTTCTACGGTTATGAAGAATGCACGCCTAATTACTCTTTTGGTCCAGCTATTCGAGATACCTATGTACTACATTACATTACTAAAGGAAAAGGTCAATTCCATTATAAGGGGAAAATTGTTGATTTAAAGGCAGGAGATTTCTTTTTACTAAAACCAGATGAATTAACATTCTATCAAGCAGATAGCCAGGATCCTTGGGCTTACTACTGGTTGGGGATCACTGGAGGGAGGGCACCTGACTACTTTGCTCTATCTCAAATTTCTGACCAATCCTACCTCATCCAGTCAAATAACTGTCATACACAAACAACTGCAAAACTCATCTCAGATATTGTCTGCTTTGCTCAGATTACAAAATCTAATGAATTGGCTCAACTCCACATCATGGGACAACTCCATGAACTAATGTTTCATCTAGGAACGATTGCTCCCAATCAGAAAAAAGAGAATATTTCATCAACTCACCAGCTCTATCTTGACTGCAAACAATTAATTGATAGTCACTATCCACGATCGCTCACCATTCAAGATTTAGCAAAAGAGCTATCGGTTCATAGAAGTTACTTAACTAGTGTGTTTAAAGAATTTCACCAACTCTCTCCAAAAGAGTATTTACTTTTCGTTCGAATGAACCGTGCTCAACAGTTACTAGAACACACAAATGAAACGATCAAAGTCATTGCATATTCTGTAGGTTTTTCAGACCCACTACATTTCTCAAAAGCCTACAAACAGTTTTTTCATAAAACACCTAGTCAAACTCGAAAAGAATACTCTCACTCCCTCTTAGCTAGAAAGGAAAATCAATGAAATCACACCAACTAGTCTACCAAATATTAGCTAGAGAAAACGATTATGTTAGCGGAGAAAAAATCGGAGAAGAACTGAATTTAAGCCGTACATCCATATGGAAAGCGATCCAACGTCTTCAACAAGAAGGCCTAGAAATTGACAGTATCAAAAATAGAGGCTATAAGCTTATTCAAGGCGATCTGATATTGCCTGATTTGATTCAGGAGAACACCAACTTAACCATTCGCTACAAACCTGAGACCAAATCAACCCAAACAGATGCAAAAGAAGGGATTGAAGCTGGAAACAAAGGAAATACACTCTATCTTTCAACCTGTCAAACAGCAGGTCGTGGCCGCTTTCAGCGCCGCTACTATTCTCCATCTCAGGGGGGGATCTATATGTCCCTGCATGTTCAACTCAATCTTCCTTATGAAAAACTCCCTTCCTATACTCTCCTTGTAGCTGCTGCAGTCTACAAAGCCATTAAAAACCTAACTATGATAGAAGTAGATATCAAATGGGTAAATGACATCTACTTTAAAAATAAAAAGATAGCAGGTATCCTCACTGAAGCGATGACATCAGTTGAGACAGGCTTGGTTACAGACGTCATTATCGGACTTGGTATAAATTTTTCTATAGCAGACTTCCCAGAAGACCTAAAAGAAAAAGCAGGCAGCCTATTTATGCCACCTGCACCAATTAGTCGTAATGAGCTCATCAGCGAAATATGGAATTGTTTCTACAATACGGATTCAGATGAGCTACTTTATATCTATAAAGAAAGATCAATCGTTCTTGGAAAAGAAGTTACTTTCCAGCTAGACGGAAAATTTGAGAAAGGTCTTGCAAAAGAAATCTCAGAATCCGGCCAACTACAAGTCGAATTTGAAGATAAACATACTATCTGGCTAAATAGCGGAGAAATATCACTAACGGGTTGGTAATAAACAAATCCCCCTTTTAATGATTTAGAAGGGGGATTTACATACAAAAAAAGAGCCTAACAGCTCTCTTAACGTACGGAGAATGGGGGATTCGAACCCCCGCGCCGGTTACCCGACCTAACGATTTAGCAAACCGTCCTCTTCAGCCTCTTGAGTAATTCTCCTATTAATGGGCACGAGTGGACTCGAACCACCGACCTCACGCTTATCAGGCGTGCGCTCTAACCACCTGAGCTACGCGCCCAAGTTCAAAAACTTGGTATGAACTTTCGTTCAAAGCGGGTGACGAGAATCGAACTCGCGACAACAGCTTGGAAGGCTGTAGTTTTACCACTAAACTACACCCGCTTAATAAAATAAAATATGGCGCGAGACGGAATCGAACCGCCGACACATGGAGCTTCAATCCATTGCTCTACCAACTGAGCTACCGAGCCAAATTGCGGGAGCAGGATTTGAACCTACGACCTTCGGGTTATGAGCCCGACGAGCTACCGAGCTGCTCCATCCCGCGTTAATATAAAAAGGAGGATGTGGGATTCGAACCCACGCACGCTTTTACACGCCTGACGGTTTTCAAGACCGTTCCCTTCAGCCGGACTTGGGTAATCCTCCA